>CAZJHC010000130.1:0-9682 GCA_964545645.1 uncultured Saprospiraceae bacterium | reverse complement strand
ATATTTATATCTTACCTCTATGCATGCTCACTTGCTTAATCAGGACTATAATTTAGTTTTAGAGCAAAGTAATCAAGCCCTTAGGCTATTTGCTGAACAAGATATCTATGGCAATGAAGTATTAAAAGTGCATAATAGACTAGCAGATGTTTATCTGGCTAAAGGTGAGCATCTTAAGGCACTTAAGCATTATAAAATCGCTTATGAAGGAGCCCGAGACCTTTATGGCCCTAATCATGCAAAGGGATATGCGGACAATTTAGGAAGGACATATTTTAGTCTTGGACAATTTGAAAAAGCTTTGATTTATTTTGGATATGGATTAGAATACGCCAAAGACTTTGGTGTTGATTATCTCCTGGATCGACGTCATCAAGAAATTTCAGAATGTTATGCAAAAGTAGAAGACTATTCTAAAGCATATATGCATGTCAAGATAGCAGACAGCATCAAGCAATCAACTCTGAGACAAAAAATATTATCTCTTGAGGATGAACTATTAGTGAAATATGAAGCTAGTCAAAAGGACGAAACTATTGCTGATCAATTAAACATCATTGACCAACAAATGCAGATTCAATGGCTCTGGATCAGCATGGCAATCTTATTGTCCATACTACTATCCACGCTTTATTTTGTTTATCGAAAAAATAAACAGACTAACGAAGTATTGAATCAAAAGAATGAACAAAATGAACTTCTATTGAAAGAAATTCATCATAGGGTTAAAAATAATCTAGAAACAATCTCAAGTCTGTTGATGCTTCAGACGGCACACTCTTCAGATGCTAAGGTTCTTAATGCGGTAGAGCAGAGCCAAAATAGAGTACAGTCTATGGCTTTAATACATCAAAAATTATATCAGGGGGAAAATACAGCCTCTATTGAAATGCGAGATTATTTTCAAAATCTGGTTGAAAATGTCATTGACACCTTTGGAGTTGATACCAGTCAAATTCAAATTAGATCCAATATGGAATCAATAGAAATGGATGTGGATAATGCTATTCCTCTAGGCCTCATTGCTAATGAACTGTTGACAAACTCTTTAAAGTATGCATTCCCAAATGACCAAAAAGGAACTATCGAATTGAGATTAAAAAAATTAGAGAATCAAGAAATCAGCTTTTCTATACAAGATGATGGCATAGGATTAAGTAAAAGCCGAAAACCTAAGTCCGGATTTGGGACTGAGCTCATTACATTACTCACGCAACAATTAGAAGGTAAACTCAGTACTAAAACTAGTGATGGACTTCATACCGAGATACGATTCAAAATGGCCTCATGAAGTCTTCATAATTTATTGATGCGACTCATCAACTCCTCTTTTTGCTGTCTTCCTATAGGTATGGTTTTTTGGTCTATTACCACATACCGTTCTCCTATTTCATTGAGTCGAGAGATATTTATGATAAAGGATCTGTGAATTCTAAAAAACATCGATTCGGGAAGTTTTTCATCAATATTTTTCAGTGTCAATGCCAATAGATATTCTTTTTGATCAGTAAATATTCGGGAGTAATTTCTTTCTGCACTTACATACATGATGTCTTTAATGAAAATCTTTATCATATGGTCTTTATGACGCACAAAAATTCTATCGCTCAATAGGTGAGGCACTGAAACTGGACCCGTTGATATTTTTGGTTTATTACTACCACTTTTGTGGATTAAGGACAACGTAAGTTCTACTGCTCTTTGCAGGTCCATCCTTTTATAAGGTTTGGATATAAAGGCATAAGGTCTAGTCTCCTTTGCTCTTTTAAAAGTGGCATCATCCGTATTTGCGGTTAGATATATGATGGGAATCTCTTGACTTTCTATATGATGAGCAAACTCGACACCGTCCATTTTACCTTTTAACTTTATATCAAGTAAAATGATATCAGGAGTATTGTTTTTTAGAAAAATCAATGCATCTTCCGCCCTTGGAATTAATCCAATCACTTTGTATTTAAGGTTTTCCAATAACATCGAAATTTTGGCTCCGATGAGCATATTATCTTCAATCACCAAAATTTGAATATTATCATTGAGATATTCATCTCCTTTATTAGACATAAGAATTGTCGTGATTAATAGAGGTACTAAAATCTAATGGTATAAATACTTGAAGTTCTAATTTATAGAACGTTTGTCAATTTAAGTACTCATAAGTCATTTTGTACAATGAATCTTAGACATAAATCATTGTTGCGGAGATATTAAGACAAGTCTCAGCTAAATCATTGCTCTGAACCTCATCAGTTTGGTGTGTGACAATATTAAATTTCACCAAATCACAAATCATTCAAGGTTATAGAGACCTGATAGGTATATGTTGGGACTCCAGCTGAATCAGCAAATTCCTAGTACCAGGCAGTTCAGCAAAAAGAGAAATGCATTGTAGAAATGCTCACTTATAGCTTAGAGGTTAATAGTATGTCTCAAATAAAGAACTTACCCCATCATCTGCTTGACCTCCTTTACAACATTCTCTGCGGTAAAGCCAAATTTTTCATCGAGGACAGTATATGGTGCACTATATCCGAAGTGATCTAACCCCCATACCTTGCCATTGGCGCCAACAAGGCCTTGGAGTGTCACTGGTAGTCCAGCAGTCAGACCAAACTTAGGCGTTTGTGCTGGCAGGACATCATTTTGATAAGATGCATCCGTATTCCTGAAGAGACCTTCACTTGGCGCTGAGACTACTCGGACCTTATAGTCAGATTGTAGCATTTTAGCAGCCTCATAAATAGTACTAACCTCAGAACCATTAGCTACGAGGATGACCTCAGGATTAGGATCTGACTGATATACTATATAGGCCCCCATGTTAGTTTTGTGCGCATCGGATTGTCTATTGGTTGTGTCGGCTTCTACGATATTTTGACGTGATAGGATCATGCCACTCGGACTGCATTGATTGGTCAATGCAAGTTTCCAAGATTGGGTGGTCTCCGGGCCGTCCGCTGGTCTTAATGCCAGCAAGGCATTGTGTCCTGAGTGATTTTTGAGTTTTTCTAAGAGTCTCAATTGGGCTTCTTGTTCGATAGGTTGATGAGTCGGGCCGTCCTCTCCTACTCTGAATGCATCATGCGTCCATAGGAAAATCACTCGCTGCTCCATTAGTGCGGCTACTCTCATCGCTGGCTTCATATAATCACTGAAGGCGAAGAACGTTGCACATACTGGTATCACACCACCATGCAGTGCCATGCCTGTACAGAGCGCAGCCATGGTTAGTTCTGATACGCCAGCCTGCAAAAAAGCTCCACTGAAGTCACCTCTTTTAAATGAGGTCGTTTTCTTTAAGAATCCATCCGTCTTATCACTATTAGACAAATCGGCGGATGATACTATAAGATTATGGACGTGATCTGCCAGATGAGCCAACACTCTTGATGACGCATTACGAGTCGCATCAGTAGTTTTTTGATCTATGCTGTCCCAGTCTATATATGGTAATTCTCCTGATAGGAATGTTGCTAATTGTTGTGATTGCTTCTCATGAGTGTTAGCCCATTTGTTGAAGGCTTCTTTTTGTTTAGCTGCTGCTGCAGTCTTGGCCTTGAGGATAGTGGCATAATGTGCTTGAACATCGTCAAATATGACAAATGGCATAGCAGGATTTCCCCCCAAGCCTTCTATGGTTTTGTCAAATGATGCATTGGATTTGCCCAGAGGTTTGCCATGCAGTTCTACCTGACCTTCATAGCCCGCTCCGGAGTCATCTTTGACCCCCTTGCCCATGACAGTCTTGCCTATGATTAAGGTAGGCTTAGACACTTCATCGATACCTGCTTGTATGGCTGTTCTGATGGCGTCATGATCATTGCCGTCTATAGTGATTACATGCCAGTCCCAAGACTGGTACTTCTTGGCTGTATCTTCACCAGTGACATCATCGACCACTGTGGATAGTTGGATGTCGTTGGCATCATAAAACATGATGATATTGCCCAGTCCGAGGTGGCCAGCGATGCGGCCTCCACCTTGTGATATTTCTTCTTGGATGCCACCATCAGAGATATAGATATAAGTCTTATGAGATGCCACATCGCCAAATCGAGCTTGCAAAAAACGCTCTGCAATAGCAGACCCTATACCAAATGCATGACCTAAGCCCAGTGGGCCTGAGGTGTTTTCGATACCTCGATCTATATCGAGCTCCGGGTGCCCAGGAGTAGGACTCCCCCACTGCCTAAAGTTCTTGAGATCCTCCATGCTGTAATGACCTGTAAGCGCCAGAGTACTGTACATCATAGCCGACATATGACCTGCATCGAGATAAAATCTATCTCTCATAGGCCATGCCATATCTGTAGGATCAAAATTTAAAAACTCAGAATACAGTACATGCATAAAATCGGCACCTCCCATAGGACCTCCAGGGTGACCCGAATTGGCCTTCTCAACCATAGCGGCTGATAGTATTCTGATATTGTCTGCAGCTCGTAAGGATAGATCTGATTGGCTCATATTAATCTCGTCTTAATAGATCATATTAAAAAAGTTCGCAAGGTATCATCTTTGTTTTGTTTTTAGGCTATCAATGGACACTTTTACTCGCCTCTATGAGTAGATCTGCTAATGTGTCCATGTCTGTCATTGTATTGTACACATTAGGCGACACTCTGATACTATCACCTCGATAGGATACGATGACATGATGTTGTTCTAACAACTCCTTGGCCTTGGCCATAACCTTAGGGTCTTGGACCTTAATTCCAAACAAGTGATGGGCTCGCTCTTGCCTTTGATTCATCACAAATCCATGCTCTTCCAAACGATTTAAGGCCGACTTGTTGATGTAGTGGCAGTATTCTTGGATATGGTCAGCGCCCCAAGAGATGAGTTGTTTGGCCGCTGATGTGGCCATCGGGACATTGATAAAATTAGGAGCTTCTCCCATATCATATCGATGAGCTTTTGGCTTGTAGGTATCTTGATAATTGACTAAATTTTTGAAGTCCTGGCTATGAAGCCGATTGAGCCAGCTGAGTTCTATAGGTTCTGCGTGACACAGATGATCGCCATAGTATGCCATACCAATGCTATATGGCCCCATGAGCCATTTATAGGAGCTCGCAACCAATATGTCGGCCTTCACTTCTGACTGATTATATGGCAATGCTCCGAAGGACTGAGTGCCATCAATGATCAGATACCCTTGATGCTTGTCTAAAGCTCGCCTTATAGTTTTCAAATCGTATAAGGTGCCATCGGCCCAGTGAGTATGAGACATAGCAATGAGAAGCGTATCCTGATCAATTGCTTGGATGATATGTTCTGTCCATGTGCCGTCATGGCCTGTCACATGTGGTGAAGAGATGATCTCTATACTTAATCCATGCATTTTAGCATATCGGTCCCATATATAGAAGTTGCTGGGAAACTGTTCTGCGATGATAATAATCTTCTTCTTACCATCGGGTTTGATCGTCTGTGCCGCATTGGCCAAGCCATATGATACTGAAGGTATTATAGCAATATTTTGCCAATCAGAGATCTGCAATAGTTCAGCATATACTTTTTTTAGTTCGATAACTTGTTCAAAAAAATGAGTTTGAGAAAACTGATAGGGCCGAGATTTAAGTTTCAGATTATCTACCCCTATTTTAGTGACTTCTTTTAATTGAGGAGACATATAAGCACCATTGATATACTTTATATGATCCTCCAATTCGAATAGATCTTTTTGACATTGTATCATTGATATAAAATTGAGATTGTGAAGTTAGCGATTATCCAAGATGGCCCCATATATTTTGATCTAAAGAAGACTTTAGAAAAGACCCACGATCTCCTGAGCGATGCGGCATCCAAAGGTGCCGATGTGATTGCTTTTGGGGAGTGTTGGTTGTCAGGGTATCCAGTGTGGTTGGATATCTGCTCAGATGTTAATCTGTGGGATCACCCTCCGATTAAAGAAGTCTATAAGCAAATGTATGAGAGTTGTATCGATGTTCATTCAACGCAGATGCAAACACTTCGTGACCATATCAAAGAATTGGGTTGTCATGTGATCATTGGAGCTAATGAGAGCGTCTCGAGTGGGCCAGGTAACGGCACGATTTATAATAGCATATTCACGATCAATAAAGATGGATTTATCAGTAATCACCATCGCAAGTTAATGCCTACCTATACCGAGAAGTTGGTTCATGGCTTAGGTGATGGAGCTGGACTGAGGACTATTGATACAGAGCATGGTAAGATAGGTTCGTTAATCTGCTGGGAGCATTGGATGCCATTGACACGACAAGCTATGCATAAGCAAGGAGAACACTTACATATCGCTTTATGGCCACATGTCAAAGATCTACATCAAGTGGCCAGTCGGCATTATGCACATGAAGGCCGATGCTATGTCGCTGCTGTAGGTCAGGTGATGCATCAAGAAGAACTCCCTCAACAACTCAGCGTTTCTGCTGCTATCGATCTCCCTGATGATGGTATTATTATGAAAGGAGGCAGTGCTATATATGGTCCAGATGGTTCTGTTGTCGTAGAGCCTATTTATAAGCAGAGAGACATTCTTATAACTGAGCTGGACCTTGGGGATTGTATCGGTGAGCGTATGAATCTCGATGTGTCAGGACATTATAATCGACCGGATGTCTTTTCATTTGAGGTAGACACTGAGAGAAAGTAATCGTGGTGATAAAGGATTTATATAAGCCCGTATAGGTTTTGGGATTATTTGTACAACGTTTGATACTCCTCAAACCCAAACATCTTAATAAATTCCTCCTTAATCAATGTTCTTACTTCTGATAGATCTACTGCTCTACCCAACTCTTGACTTATGCTGGTTACAGATTTATCAGTTTCGGCGATACCACAGGGGATGATATTGTCAAACATGTTCAACTGAGTGTTAACGTTGAGAGCAAGTCCATGCATGGATACCCATCGACTCATATGAATGCCTATGGCACATATTTTTCTTTTTTGTGCTGAGTGTACATCTAACCATACCCCTGTATACTCTTTGATACGCTCCCCTTTGATGTGGTAATGGGATAATACATTAATGACAATTTGTTCCAGTTCTCGTACATAGCGATGTAAGTCATGGTATAGATAATCCAGATCAAATATAGGATACACAGTCAGCTGCCCTGGGCCATGATAGGTGATGTCCCCTCCCCTATTGATTTTAAAAAATGTGGCTCCTTGGTCATCGAGCTCTTGCGCCGTAGCCTTAAGGTGAGAGATATCACCAGACTTGCCCAAAGTATATACTGGAGGATGCTCGCAGAGTAAGAGATGATTGGGCATGGCCAGTTGCTCATGGCGCTTGTTATGTATCAGTCGCTTTTGGAGATGAGATTGTAATTGCCAAACCTCTTCATAGGTATGATCCTGTCCAATACGTGTGACGAGAAGTTGGGGTTTATCCATACGCTAATTTACCTCTTGACAACATTCTTGAGGGACAATAAGTTGAGTGCATTGGACTCGATCCCGTCTATATCTATATTAATAAATTGTGCCGTCTCATCATAAAATAGAAATATTACTGGTGCCCGATCGATGAGCAGTTGATCCATCTGCTGGTATAACCTTACCTTCTGATCAATATCTGATACACTCAGGCATTGCTGATACATCCTATCATACTCAGCATCTCTAAAGTGCGTATAGTTAGGTGGGGCTGGATTGTTACCATAAAACATGGATAGAAAGCTTTCGCCATCAGGATAATCTGCGATCCATGAAGCTCTAAATAGTGGAATATTACCCTTGCGCATGGCATCTCTCAATGCAGCGGACTCCATCACTTCTATTTCAGTGGTGATGCCTATATACTCCCATTGCTTGGCGATATAGGTAGTTAAGTCCAGATAATCCTTGCTGGTATATATCATGAGTGGGATATCGAGCAACTCTTGGCTCAAACTTTTTATTATCTCTATAGCCTTCTGACGATCATATCGATACCCTCTAACGATATTGGGATCATAAGCCGGAAGTCCTTTGGTAATGACCCCTGCATCTGCTGGTTGCCCGACACCATTGCGCAGAGATCTAAGCATCAACTCTCGATCTATAGCATAGTTCAAAGCTCTTCTAAAGGCAACATTTTGTAACAAGGGGTGAGCTTCGGGTGCATTAGGATTGATACCAAGATATTCAAAGTTGAGGTATGGCGCTTTGTCGAACATGACAGAGCTGTATTTGGACCTCAAGATGCCTTCTTGGGTTAAAGCTGTGTTGATATAACCGGATTCCAACCCCGAAAAGTAATCTATTCGTTCATTGATTAACTCTAAGAAAGCGATACTTCTTTCACCTATGAAACTCGTTCGAACTCCATCAATATTGGAATAGGCAGTACTATCTTTCCATTCGTAGTACTCCTCATTGCGCAGTAAGAACAGCCCTTGGTTTTCATCCCATCTTTTGAATTTAAAAGGTCCTGAACCTACGGGATTCTGATTAAAACTTGAACCATAGAATTCGACACATTCTCGAGGTACTATAGAACAGTATTGCATCGTCAACAAGCTTAAGAACGGGGCAAATGGTGCTGAAAGATGTATGGTTAATGTCGAGTCATCGTGTACAGTAAAAGGAGGCTCGGCAAGACGGTTTTCTAATATCCACGAGCCAGGAGCATTAAGAGTAGTATCTCGGAGTCTAAGCAAACTATATGCGATATCTTCGGCTACAACGGCTCGATTGTCAACCCTTAGGCATTCATTAGTATGAAATAGTACGTCTTGCCTGAGATTAAAGGTATAGTTCAGTGCTTCTTCATCTATTGTCCATGATTTGGCCACAGCTGGTTGAATCGCTAAGTCTTGATCCAATTGTACCAAGGTTGAGAATATATGGTGAGTAGCCCAAATGTTATTTTGGCTTTTGGCAAATGCTGGATCCAATGAGGTAATACTATTGTGTTGATTATAATGAAATACAGTGGCCTCAACTGGCGGATTATAGCAGGAGACAAACCAGCTAAGCCCAATAAAAAGTAAGAAATAATTATAAATCGACTGTTCAAATATCATCGGCCTTGAAAGTAAAATATAATGTCGACTTTATTAATTTTTGTTGTTCTTTGTAGTCTTATAATTGACTTTTAAGCACCTGTTATGAAAATCAGATTTTTTGGTCAAAATACTTTCATCTTCGAGTTGGCTGGCAAGGTCATAATGGTTGATCCATTCATATCTCCCAATCCTAAAGCACAACATATAAGCCTAGAGGAATTAAAGCCAGACTACATCTTGATCACTCATGGTCATCAGGATCATCTTGCAGATGCAGAGGTTTTGGCCAAGGCGAATAATAGTAAGATCATTTCAAACTATGAAATCGTTTCATGGTTTGCTCAAAAAGAAATAGCGGGTCATCCAATGAATCATGGAGGAAAATGGACTTTTGATTTTGGTACTGTCAAATATGTCAATGCGGTCCACTCAAGTGTTTTGCCAGATGGGACTTATGGAGGCAACCCTGGTGGATTTGTCATTTGGAATGATCAGAAATGCTTTTATATAGCAGGTGACACGGCACTAACTATGGACATGAAGCTCATCCCGATGACATGCCCGAGGCTTGATTTTGCTATATTGCCAATAGGAGATAACTTTACTATGGGCATAGAAGATGCCGTTATTTGTAGCAATTTTATTGAGTGCAATAATATCATTGGATGTCATTATGATACCTTTGGCTATAT
>CAZJHC010000129.1:0-9717 GCA_964545645.1 uncultured Saprospiraceae bacterium | reverse complement strand
CTCCACCACCACCTCCTCCAGTCATTGTCAAAGAAGTAGTGGAGCCAGAACCGAAGAAGGAAGAACCTAAAGAGGTTAAGGTTGAAGCACCCAAATTAGGGCTAAAGATCATAGACAAAATAGACCTTGATAAGGGAAAGAAAAAGAAAGAACCCGTAAAGGAGGAGCCAATAAATGAGGCAAAACCAGAAGAGGTAAAAAAAGAAATCACCAAAAAAGAAGATGAAAAGAAGGCGGTCGCTGAAGAAGGCAAATCCGCACCTAAAGATGAGTTAGTAAGAGCTCCTACTCCTCAGCTACAGGGTCTGAAAATAATGGGCAAAATAGACACCAAAAAGCTCAACACAAGACCTAAGAAGACAGAAAAAAGTAAAACAGATGGATCAAAAGCACCGGGAAGTAAAAATACCAGTGACGAAGAAGCAAAGAAAAAACGCAAACGTAAGCGTAAAAAGATAATTACCAATACTGGAGGAAACAATAGGGGAGATAACAGAGGGGACCGTAAAGGCAACAACAGAGGAAGAGGAAGAACTGATGAAGTAAAAGAAGTTTCCAAAAAAGAAATCGAAGAAAAAATCAAGGCGACAATGGCCCGCATCAAAGGGGGCAAATCAAATAAACGCCAAAAAATCCGTAGAGACAGTAGGGTTGAGAAAAGAGAGAAGCAAGAGATCTTAGAAAATGAAGGCCAAACAGAGACAATCCAATTAACGGAGTTTATCTCGGTATCTGAGTTGGCAAGCCTTTTAGACATACAAGCCACAGATATCATCATGTCTTGTATGAATATGGGCGTGATAGTATCAATCAATCAGAGATTAGATGCAGAGATAATTGAACTGATCGCCGATGAGTATAACAGAGAAATAGAGTTTATCAGCGCTGAAGCAGTTGATGAAGAGCATGAAGAAATAGAAGAAAACCCTGAAGACCTTGAACCAAGGGCTCCGATAGTGACCGTTATGGGTCATGTGGACCATGGTAAGACCTCTTTGCTTGATTATATTAGAAGTGCTAATGTAGCCAGTGGTGAGGCAGGGGGTATTACGCAACATATCGGTGCTTATGAAGTCAATGTAGACGGCAAGAAAGTTACTTTCTTGGATACTCCAGGTCACGAAGCCTTTACAGCGATGAGAGCCAGAGGAGCAAAGGTAACTGACGTAGTAATCATTATCATCGCTGCGGATGATCGAATTATGCCTCAAACCAAAGAAGCAATAAGTCATGCTCAAGCTGCGGGTGTGCCAATGATATTTGCTATTAACAAAGTAGACAAAGATGGTGCTCAGCCAGATCGAATAAAACAAGAACTGGCGGGAATGAACCTACTAATTGAAGAATGGGGAGGCCAGCACCAATCTCAAGATATCTCCGCCAAAACAGGCGCAGGAATAGATGATTTGTTGGAAAAAATCCTATTGGAGGCCGAGGTCTTAGAACTCAAGGCTAATCCAAATAGAAATGCCCTAGGTACCGTAATAGAAGCCTCGCTTGATAAAGGTAGAGGATATGTCACCAAGATGCTTGTCCAGACAGGGACAATGTCTATTGGGGATGTGGTAGTAGCAGGAGGAGCTTCTGGAAAGGTAAAAGCCATGTTTAATGAGAGAGGAGAGCGACTTAAAACAGCAGGACCCTCGACACCATTGTTGTTGCTCGGACTGAATGGAGCACCACAAGCGGGAGAAAAATTTAAAGTTGTAGATAGCGACCAGGAGGCTCGACAGATAGCCGCCAAGCGACAGCAAATTGATAGAGAGCAAACAAATCGAGCCAATAAGCGAATTAGCCTTGATGAGATAGGAAGAAGACTTGCTTTAGGAAGCTTTAAAGAATTGAACTTAATTGTTAAGGGGGATGTAGATGGTTCTATAGAGGCATTGTCTGACTCACTAATTAAGTTAAGTATAGAGTCGGTTCAAGTTAATGTAATCCACAAAGCTGTAGGTCAAATTGCTGAGTCAGATGTATTATTGGCATCTGCATCAGATGCGATCATAGTCGGATTCCAGGTGAGACCCTCGAGTGGAGCAAGAACCCTAGCAGAAAAAGAAGGAGTAGAGATTAAAACATACTCTATCATATATGAGGCCATTGATGAGATCAAGAGTGCTATCGAAGGAATGCTCGAACCTACTAAGGAAGAGCGATTGATGGGAGAAATAGAAGTACGTGAAACCTTCAAAATAAGTAAAGTTGGTACCATAGCAGGATCATTTGTCAACTCTGGGATGATAACCCGAAATTCTATGATCAGAGTGATCAGAGACGGTATCGTAATGTATCCTAACAAACAGGGCCAAATAGGTGAAATATCTGCACTTAAGAGATTTAAAGATGATGTCAAAGAAGTCAAGAAAGGCATGGAGTGTGGTGTGCTAATCAAGAATTACAATGATATCAAGATTGGAGATATAATAGAAGCCTACGAGATTGTCGAAATCAAGCAAACTCTCGATTGATCAAATAACTTTTCTTAGAACGTTCTTAGATGAGAAGGTAGATTATTATAATCGCCGAACATTTATCGAGTTAGACCCAATTAGTATCCCTCATCGATTTACCAAGTTGCAGAACATAGAAATCGCTGCATTTTGGGTGGCTATGCTGTCATGGGGTCAACGGAAAACTATCGTTAATAAGGCGACCGAGTTAATGGCCTTAATGGATAATGCCCCTCATGATTTTATCCTTAATCATCAACCCTCAGATCTTAAAAAGCTTTTAACCTTTAAGCATCGTACCTTTCAGCCAGATGACACGTTGTATTTCATTGACTTCTTTAGACGATATTATACGCACCATGCATCTTTAGAGACAGCGTTTTTTCCGTTTAAAGAAATAGGAACAAAACAAGCACTTATTCAGTTTCATGAGTTCTTTTTTAATAGTGATCAAGCTCCGAAGCGTACTCGCAAACATGTCTCCACACCTTTAAGAAAGAGTTCATGTAAAAGACTTAACATGTTTTTGAGGTGGATGGTAAGAAGAGATGATCGTGGTGTGGATTTTGGCCTGTGGGACAGTATAAACATGTCACAGCTTTGTATACCCTTGGACGTTCATGTGTACAAAGTAGCCCACCAATTAGGTCTACTAAGGAGAGAAAGAACTGATTGGCAAGCAGTAGAGGAGTTGACCTCCTCGTTACGGCAGTTAGATCCGGATGATCCTATCAAGTATGATTTTGCACTCTTCTCAATAGGCGTTGAGGGAAGGAAGCCTATACCTTGATGATTTTTATTCGAACTATTTTATGGGTATTGTCTTTCATTTCGCTGAAATAAAAAAATCTATAGTCGCCGTGGCTCGATTTTAAATGATATAAACCATAGGTGTCTCTGTTAGAGTTGAATTTAGCAGGATGTGAGCGCATGACTTGAGGATGTCTGAGGCTTGCAAACCAATTGGTTAAGGTGGCTTTCGCCTCGAGTTTATGCAGCGTAGTTTTCTTTCCTTCTATCTCAAGGTGAACTTTCTGATCTAATTTATTGATGATCATGTCGATCTCAGTATTGTCAAAATTAGATTGAGCAGTAAATGTGAGCAGGGTGCATAGTATACCTATCATATCGATCATGTTGAAGAGTCAGATAATTAATAGGTAGACTTTTTTCTTATAGCAGGTTATATTAAAATGATGAGATAACTAAACTGATTTTATTATGTCAATATTGTTAATCGTTTAGTGCACCTATGAGTTATCTTGCAGAGGTCTATGAAATTAGGTTATGATTAAAAACAAAGTACTTTTAGCCATTTTAGATGGCTGGGGGATCGGCCAGAACCCCAAAGTTGATGCGATCGCTCAGGCGGATACACCATGTTATGATCGACTTATAAAACAATACCCCTCAGCTAATTTGATCACTTTTGGTTCTGATGTTGGCTTGCCAGATGGTCAAATGGGAAATAGTGAGGTAGGCCATCTTAATATAGGTGCAGGAAGGGTGGTTTACCAAGAGTTGGCCAGGATCAATAAGGCCATATCTGAACAAACACTACTCAAAGAAAGAGTAATCAAAGAGGCACTAAGTAAGGCCAAGGAGCTTAATAAGCCTGTACATTTTATAGGGCTTGTTTCTGACGGGGGTGTTCATGCTCATATTGATCATCTTATCTCATTGGTGAACGGATTTAGTGCGGAGGGAGTGGATGATATCAGGATTCATGCTTTTTTGGATGGTAGAGATACTTCCCCAGACGGTGGTGCAGATTATTTGTCCAGGCTCGTGGCAGAAACGTCCGAGTCCCATGCCAAAGTAGCCTCAGTTATAGGGCGCTATTATGCAATGGACAGAGACTTAAGGTGGGATAGAGTAAAAAAAGCATATGATCTTCTTGTAAAAGGTATTGGCAAGCAGGTAGTAGATCCAATCTCGGAGGTAAGGAATTACTACGAGCAAGGTATCACTGACGAATTTATGGAACCGATTATATCTGATCCAGAACTTAGGATAAAGGACGGAGACATTGTATTTTTTATCAACTTTAGAACAGACAGGCCACGTGAGTTAACAACAGTACTGACTCAGGAGTCCATGCCAGATCATGATATGCATAAACTTGATTTGCACTTCCTGACAATGACGGAGTATAACCAAGCATTCAAGGGACTAAAAGTTGTTTTTAAGAAGGATTTACTGCCTAACACTATTGGAAAAGTTATAGAAGATCATGGAGGAACTCAAGTTCGCATTGCAGAAACCGAAAAGTATCCTCATGTTACGTACTTCTTTAATGGTGGTCGAGAGGAGCCCTTTAATGGCGAAGAGAGAATTCTGATCCAATCTCCTCAGGTAGCAACATATGATCTGCAACCAGAGATGAGTGCAAAGGAAATAACAGAAGCAATAGTTCAATCGGTTGAGCATAATACACCAGATTTTATATGTCTCAATTATGCTAATGCGGATATGGTAGGGCATACTGGAGACTTCATGGCTGCCCAGAAGGCCGTAGAGACCGTTGACCAACAACTTAATATATTAGTAGAAAAGGCCCTAGCAAAAGAATATCATATCATAGTAATTGCTGATCATGGCAATAGTGATTATATGATTAATGATGATGGGTCTCCACATACTGCACACACTACCAACCTCGTACCAATTATGTACATATCACCTAGTCAACACGCTGCAAAGTTATCAAATGGGCGCTTGGCAGATATTGCAACAACTATATTGTCAATAATGAAAATTCAGATTCCCAAAGAAATGACCGGGATAAACCTAATAGGATGATTAAATACAAGAATATCTACGTCGCCGCTACCAATCAGCATGTCGGAAAAACCACCAGCACCTTGGGCCTTGTATCATGTATGCTCCAGAAAGGAATTAATGTAGGATATTGCAAGCCTGTAGGACAGAAGTTTTTAGATCTTAAAAATCTCTATGTAGATAAAGACACCTTATTGTTTGCTGATCTAATAAATTTTGAGATTAACCCTGACTATCATAGCCCTGTAGTTTTACCTGGCAAGCTTGTAAAAGATTACATCGACTATCCACAGTCTCTTGATTTTCAAAAGAAGATCTCAACGGCAAGAGATATGCTAAATGCCAATCATGAGCTTACTATTTTTGAAGGAACGGGACATCCAGGTGTCGGCAACGTGGTAGATCTCTCTAACGCTGAAGTAGCCCAAGAACTTGATGCCTCTGTTGTCATGATCTTAGAAGGAGGTGTTGGAAGCACAATAGATATGTTTCATATGTGTAGTGCTATTTTTAGAGAAAAAGGGGTGCCTATTATTGGAGTTATTATAAACAAGGTGCGACCAGATAAAATCGAAAAAGTGGCCTATTACCTGAACAAGTACTTCGAAAAAATCAATATTCCGATATTGGGTTATGTCCCTTATGACGAGAAGCTTGCTTATCCATTAATGAGTACAGTAGCCAACAGTATAAAAGGCAATGTTGTCGAAAATGAAAAAAGTCTTGACACCCATAGGGTAGAAAACATACTGTCGGGATCATCTGTCGATCTTACAGAATTAGGAGAATATCAGAACAATCTAATAGTAGCCAGCACAAGAACCATAGAACGTGCTATAAGCAGAATAGAAACATTTTCAGGATCAAACGAACTTAAAGAAAGCCCTATTTCTGGTGTCATTGTAACGGGCGATGGAGATATATCTGAGAACACCATTAATTACGTCCGTAAGTTCAAAATACCACTTATCCGAACCAATTTTGACACATTTGGAGTGGTGATCAACATCTCAAAAATAGAAGTCAAGATTAATAGAAGGACGCCATGGAAAATTCAGAAAGCTATAGAGCTGATCAATGCGAATGTAGATCTCAATAAAATTCTTCTGCCAGTCTAATTTGTTCAAAAAAATAAGTCAGCAACCAAATAGTCCACAGCAATTAGCGATTCATTTAATTGCTGACTCAATCTTCAATTCGTTATAGTCAGAACGTTATAAAAAGGTGCATTTAGGTGTGAACCCGGCAACGTTTGACCGTGAGTCAAAAATAGAGACCCATACATCATTATTAACTGTATGATCAGGTTTTGGTGTAATATGATATGGATACGTATTTATAAACATAAAAATTGTAAATATCTGATATTCAATTATATAGCTCTATATAAAAATTTTGTAAATTTGATTTTGTAATAATGGAGATCATTATGGTTATCTAATGATCTCCATCAATTAGTAGATGATTAAACTTCATCTAGGTCAGAGGTGATAATACGGTTTGTGAATCTCATTTCGTGTTATTTATAAAAGGTTAAATAATGAGTATTCAAGTTCTGGCTAACCCTGACCACTTAAAATGTTATAACATCTTGTATTTGTTGTTTTGTTAAATGACCATTATTTTTATTGTTTCATGATTAAATAATTGATAATTAGAAGACTATAACGATAAAAATTATTTAATTCGATTATATTGTAATTTCCAAAATGGATGAAATTATAGACCTTGTTGTGACTATAGAGCAGTTGCTCGGCTATGGTACTAAAGACTGGGGGTTATTGTTCACAAGACTGGGAAGTGTTGAGGCCGCCCTCCTAAAGGATGTATTACAGGATAATCCAACTTCTCAAGAAGTGTTAGCCAAACAATTAGGTTTCGAGAGTAATCATTCTCCTAATTACCGGCGCTATAGAAGGAGTCTGAGATCAACATTACTACAAGAGCTTCTTAAGATATCTCTAGATGTTCAAGCCACATCGTCTTTTCAGAGAGCTTACTATACGACACAAAAAATGATGAGCGTATTCAATATACTGAGAGGATCAGGACGATCAAGGTTGTCCTATAGCTTGGCGAAGCAATTGTTAAAAACATCACGCAGATATCACTTTACGGAGATGCGGATTGAACTCTCTAGATATTTGGGACGATACTATTCAAACAATGAAGGGCAACTCGATAGGTCGACGGAGTTATTCAATGAATCTGAGAGATGTTTGATCATACTCGGAGCCGAAATGAAAATCGAACGCATATATTCGGAGTTTATATCGCATTTCATCAATGATAAAAGTCTAAAGTTTGATTTGAGTAAAGAGGTCTTTGAACAGCTCAAAGAATTAAACCAGTATATACAAGAACCTATAGAGTCATATAAATTTTATCTTTTGTTTTATAGTGTTGGTAGACATGCTGCGGAGGGTATGGGAGATTTTGAAAAAGCACTATATTTTTCTACTAAAGGATTTGAATTTTTTGATAATCTTCATTTTGATAATAGGACGGCCAAGTATATGTTCATGTTTGCGATGTCCGAAAATTATCTAAAGCTTGGCGAGTTATCTCAGGCGTATCACCACATAAACTTGTCGTTGGACTACCTTCATTATAAAGGACACGCCAATTGGTTCAATGCGAAGCATCTCATGGGATTAATAGAACTACATCAAAAAAATTATGACTCAGCATTCAAACATCACTTAGAAATATCTCAGCACAGTAACTTAAACAGCTTGCCTGAGGATAAATTAGGGGTAATTAGATTACAAGGGGCGTACTTGGAGTTTTTGAGATTAACTGGAGAAATCCAATTTGGATCTGCCCCAACTAGATTTAGGATAAACAAATTTATCAACGAGGTGCCAAAGTTTAATGCAGATAAAAGGGGTATGCGGATTCCTCTTATCGTTGCTCAACTGTTGTATAATCTTTATGATCGTAATTATGATGCTATAGAGGATAGAATCTATGCCCTCAAAGATTATTGTAGTCGCAATCTGATGCGACAGAGTGAAAACTTCCGATCTAACTGTTTTATTAAGATGCTACTGTTAATACCTTCTAACAATTTTAACCCCATTGCTGCTCGCAGAAAAACTAATAATCTCTTGAGAAAGTTGTCAGAGGTTCCTTATGAGCTTTCAACACAGTCTACTCAGATAGAAATTATTCCTTATGAAGACCTTTGGCAGATTATTCTAAAGTACCTTAAAAGCCCTAAGAGAAAGAGGGTTTCGAAATACACTTTTTAGAGACAAAAATTCACTTTTTAGCTCAATTGGGCATTAAGGCAAAGAGATACCACCTTATAAAAAAGTCCAATTACTCTTGATAGATAATTACTCCGTCAGCCATCATTTTGAGTTCCATTTTTGGCTCCGTTATAAGAGCAATCTCCTCTACAGAAGCCCCTTCATCTTCTGCATAGTGCTTCAATTCGTCAACGGGCGTTATGGTGTTAGATAATATGCCAGAAACGACAACTTTTTTACCCGAAGCATCTTTGGGCATAAAAAAAGCATAATCCTTGAATTTGATAAAGACACTTTCGTCATGTGCATCCACAATATTCATCCAACACCCTTTAGCTTGACATACGGACTCTATGACACCAGATATTTTGACTTTTTTCTCTTCATCAGAACTAAGTCCAACGATGATATCGCTTATTTCTGTGGCGTTATTTGGCGTTATTTTTTCTCCAAAGTACATCTTGCCATCAACGACTTCTTGAGGCGTTTGAGCTTGGCATGATATTACCGTAATGGCCGTAAGGATATATAGATATATTTTCATTTGATTTTTACACCAAAAATACGAGCAATTACTTTTAATGTTGCTATTTCTATTTGATTCAAAAAAATATACCTTTGCGCTCCATTTTTGGAAAAAGTTTTTTAACGTAATTATTTAATGAGACAATATGAAGTCACTTTCATCGTCGATCCCGTTCTGTCAGGCGATGAAATCAAATCGACAGCTAAGACCTACGAGGATATGCTCAAAACTGAAGGAGCTACCATCGTAAACATAAATGATATGGGTCTTAGACAATTAGCCTATCCGATTAACAAAAGATCTTCGGGGGTTTACTTTTGCACAGAGTTTGAAGTTGTAGATGGTTCTATCATCACTAAGTTAGAACTTGCTTTAAGACGTGATGAGCGCATCATGAGATTCTTAACAGTTAAGCTTGACAAGTATGGTGTCAAGTATAATGAAGACAAGAGAAATGGTCTGATTGGCAAAGTCCAAAGACCAGAGAAGAAAAGCTCTAAGAAAGATAACAGAAGAAAAGAAGTTAAAAAAGTTGTTAAACCTGTAGCTGCTAAACCTGCACCAGCGCCTGTAGCTATCAAAACTGAAGAAGAATAATGGCCTCAAGAGACGACATAAAATTCTTAAGCAATCCTAACATAGGATCTAAGAAAAAGAAATACTGTAGATTCAAAAAATTTGGAATCAAGCATATCGACTATAAGGA
>CAZJHC010000128.1:0-9761 GCA_964545645.1 uncultured Saprospiraceae bacterium | reverse complement strand
ACTCTATTATTCCTATGCGCATCATTCAATAATTTTTAATCAAGTGTTAATATAAGACAGTGGGGAATAATATTTTGAGATGCTCAGTTATAAGCTTATATAAGTTAGCAATAATGAAAATAGTATTACTGTGTGTCATGATGTGTCTATGGCAAATGAGTTTAGCTCAGGATCAATACGCCCAGGACTTTCAAAAACGATATGAAGAGAATATTCAAAAAGAGTATATCAACGAAATCTATATACCTGTGGATGTAGAGGATGCTGTGAATGAACTAGACAAAATAGCCAATGAAGAAAGTCGTGCTAAGCTAAGAGGTGCTGATGAAGAAGTGGTTGTCGAGAGACTATCAAGGGGGTTAGGTAAGTGGATGATGGCCAATTGGAATTTTTATGAGGGTTCGAGGTTGTCGCATCAGCTTAAGAAAATGGGCGTCAGCAAGCCAGACGATATGTCAACATTCGTCATCAGGAGTTACTATCGGCACATCAATGAGATACCCCTGGATTTGGAAGCACGAGCCAAAGAGATTTTTGAGAAAAGGAGGAAGGAGCAAGAAGAGCGGAATAAGAAAAATAAAGTCAGTATCATACCTAATTAGGAAATCTACACAGGGTGTCTATTAAAAATTTATAGTTTTGCCCTTCAGACAGGAGACATGACTGTCCTAACACTCTCAAGAAAGTTTTGAAATATCTATAAATGGCTAAAAATTTATTGATTGTTGAGTCGCCAGCTAAGGCGAAGACCATAGAGAAGTATCTGGGCAAAGATTTCAAGGTGAAGTCAAGTTATGGTCATATCCGTGACCTCGATAAGGGTACCAAGGGTGTATCTATAGAAAATGACTTTGAACCGAAGTATGTTGTCTCTCCTGAAAAGACTAAGGTAGTTAAAGAGCTTAAGTCTGAGGTCAAGAAAGTAAGCGAGGTTTGGCTTGCTACGGATGAGGATCGAGAGGGTGAGGCTATATCATGGCACTTATGCGAGGTGCTGGGCTTAGACCCAACAACAACCAAGCGTATCGTGTTTAGAGAGATCACTAAGCCAGCTATACAAAAAGCAATACAGACTCCAAGGATCTTGGATCAAGGCCTTGTTAATGCCCAACAGGCCAGGAGGATCTTGGATAGGTTGGTTGGGTTTGAACTAAGTGGAGTGCTTTGGCGCAAGGTTAAGAATAAACTGAGCGCAGGAAGAGTGCAATCAGTGACAGTCAAGCTAATCGTGGAAAAAGAAAGAGAGATTCAATCTTTTGAAACGCAACCATACTTTAAAGTAACAGCAGAGTTTGAAGTCTCTGATGCCAATGGTTTTAAAGCGAAGCTAAAAGCCGAATTAGGTAATAGGCTGAAAGATGAAGCTGAAGCCATGTCATTAATAGAGAAATGTAATGGCGCTGAATTTAAGATAGAAGACATTCAAACCAAACCAACAAAGCGCAAACCTGCAGCGCCATTTATTACATCCACATTGCAGCAGGAGGCCTCAAGAAAATTAGGATTTAGTGTGAATAGGACGATGTCCAATGCCCAACGATTGTACGAGCAGGGATTCATAACATATATGAGGACGGACTCCACTTCTCTGAGCAGTATGGCCATTGGTACTATAGGAGAGGAAATCAAAACTAATTTTGGCGAGGAGTATCATAAGGTCCGTCAGTTTAAGTCTAAGAATAAAAATGCTCAAGAGGCTCACGAAGCGATTAGGCCGACTTATATCGATCGCAAGTCTGTTACGAGCGATAGAGATCAGCAGAGACTATATGAATTGATATGGAAGCGCACGATCGCTTCTCAGATGTCAGAAGCTCAACTGGAGAAGACGACTGTAGACATAAGTATCTCAACCGTCAAGGAGGAATCTCTCAAGGCCTATGGCGAGGTGCTCAAGTTTGATGGTTTTCTTAAGGTGTATATGGAGTCCAAAGATGAAGATGATCCTGAGGATACCAGAGGAATCTTACCTCCATTGTCCGTTGGTCAGGTATTGCAGTTAGATCATATCAAAGCGGCACAGAGATTTACTCGAGGTCCAGCTAGATATACAGAGGCTAGCCTTGTCAAGAAGTTAGAAGAACTAGGGATAGGGCGACCATCAACATATGCACCGACCATCAGCAAGATCATGGATCCTACGAGAGGATATGTAACTAAAGAAAGCAGAGAAGGTACGCCAAGAGACTATCAAGTAATCACTCTTACTAATGGGGCAATTAGCCAAAAGGCCGAAACAGAAAATACTGGAGCTACAAGCAATAGGTTGTACTCATCTGATATTGGAATGATCGTGACAGACTTTTTGGATGAGCACTTCAGTGATGTAATGAATTATAATTTTACAGCAGGCATTGAAGAAAAATTTGATACCATAGCTGTAGGTCAGGCACAATGGAAAGAAATGCTCAAAACTTTTTATGAGCCTTTTCATAAGGATGTAGAAGAGACAATAGAGACTGCCGATAGAGCAAAAGGTACCAGAATATTAGGCAAAGACCCAGAGACTGGTCATAGTGTGTTGGTACAAATTACTCGATATGGTCCTGTAGTACAAATAGGTAGCCGAGAGGAAGTAGGAGAGGAGGGCAAGCCTAAGTTTGCTAATCTGAGACCGGGACAATCCATGGAGACTATCTCATATGAGGAGGCTATGGAGCTGTTTAAACTACCAAAGACATTGGGCGAATATGAAAATATGCCTGTGGAGATTGGCGCTGGACGTTATGGCCCTTATGTAAAGTTTGACGAAAAATTCATTTCATTAGGTCGTAAAACGGACCCGATGAGTGTCACACTCCAAGAAGCTATTGTTAAAATAGAAGAGAAAAGAGAGGAGGATAGACCTATCGCCACCTATGAAGACAAGCCTATTACCAAGGGTAAAGGACGATTCGGACCATTCGTCAAATGGGAAAAACTCTTTGCCAACGTCAATAAAAAGTATGACTTTGATAACTTGACGGCAGATGAAGCCATAGAATTGATAAAGGCTAAAATTGAAAAAGAAGCCAATCGATACATCAAGCAGTGGCCAAAAGAAAAAATTGCTATAGAGAATGGCCGCTGGGGACCGTTCTTCCGAGTGGGCAAAAAGAGTGTTAAGATCCCAAAGGTCAAAGACAAAAAGCTCGAGAAAGAAGAGCTGGAAGCATTATCGCTTGATGATGTCAAAAAAATGATCAAAGAGGCTCAATCATAAGAGGGTATTAATAGATTCTCTCTCATAGAAAAAAGACTTGAGAGAATATCCCTTAATGCAGCAAGTAATTCCTAAAAGTACTTGCAAAGTGCTGCATGCGCTCTAATTGTTCTCTAGTGAATGATGAGACCTCAGGATTATAGGTCATATGATTCTTGTTTATAGTTTCCTCATCAGTGAGCCCCATCAGGTCAAGATTTACAGATACCATTTCCCAAGGATGATTTAACCCGAGGAAGTGGCCCATTTCATGGACTAATGTAGTAAGATCTTTGAGTCCTGGATATGCAATAAATATGCGATCAAAGCGAGGAGAAATCAGATGATAAGTATCTCTTTGCCTGCTCAATACTGGGGTGAAACCCATCATGGATCGGTTATCGCCATCGACACTGTAGGTGTTAAACAAATAAACATTGATAGACCCGATAGACTCAATGTGTTCTATGAGATCATCTATATGCTCTGCGCCGTTGGCTCTAGCTGCTTTGTGCAGGTCAGGGATATAAGCGTGATTTTCGTCTATGTAAAGTTCTCCTATCTCAAACCGAACGTACCCCTCAAACTCTTGATTGATGTAATCTATATTGCGCCCAATATCCAGAGTGATATCTTCATCAATCTCTTCAAGCCCCATCATATAGAAATTAATCTTAAAGATAGGAGCTTCGATCTGAGCATCCAGTGATGAATTCAACAGAAGACATAGTAATACAAATATCGATGCTGGTGTCTTTAACGCTCTCAAGGTGATCTTAGTTGTTGATATACAACTACTTAGCACGATCAATTATTGTTTTGGCCATCTGATGCGAGCAAGAATGATGTTGATTGTAAATGGATTGAATCTCTTGATAATCTTTCATTTGCTTAGTAGAATCGCTAAAGAGATCATTTATTTGCTGAGTCAATCGATCGGTAGTAAGATCGTGCTGTATAAGCTCTGGAACCACCTGACGATTTAGTATGAGATTAGGAAGAGAAATATAGGGCGCTTTAATCAATCGCTTGGCTATCCAATAGTTGATCGAACTGGTATTATAAACGACTATCTGAGGAGTGTTGGCCATGGCTGCTTCAAATGTTGCCGTACCCGACGTAATAATAGCTAAGTCTACTTGCTGGAGCAGATCATTTAGTGATGCTTCTGAGATATGGTATCTATCGATATGGACATCGCTGAGGTGATTGGTGATATCCTCATAAGTAATGGATGGAGCTTTGCTAATGACAAAATGATAATCGTCTAGTAGATTCATGACTCCCTTTATTTTGGGCAATGTATGTCTCAACTCTTGTGGTCGACTACCAGGAGCAATAAGGATAATATTGTATTTGACCTTAGCCGTTGGTCGTTTTTGGGCTCGATTAAAGACTAGTGGGTGGCCATAAAATTGAGCTTTTATTCCAACCGATTGAAAATAGTCCTGTTCAAAAGGGAATAGTACGACAATATCGTCCGTGGAGGTTGCTAAAAATTTGTTACGATAGGGTCGAGACGCCCAGGTCTTTGGAGGGGCAATATAAATAGTTTTATATCCTTGTTTTTTTGCCCAGCGGCACATTGGTAAATTAAATCCAGCAAAATCACAGAAAATAATTATATCTGGGTCAATTCGCTTTATTTGAGTTTTTAGTGATGTACTTAGGTTCTTATAAAACCAAATATTGCTCATTAGACCAGTAAAGCCCATGACGCTGCGTGTACCCTCTATATTAATCAAGACGTTAGCACCTGCATCTTTAAGTATTGGATTGCCCATGGCATAAATTATTGCATCTGAGTCTTGCTCCGATATTGGCTCGATGAGCTGAGCACAGATTTTGGCTCCAGAGAGCTCTCCAGTAACCAAGAAGTATTTCATGACGTACTGACTTTGAGTGGGATATTCAGAGTAATACAGGTTCCATTATCCGGTTTGGTGTATATATCTATATTGCCGTCAATGACTTTGATACGATAATTTAGATTGACGAGACCTTGTCTATTTTTATTGATGGCCTCTTTATGGTCAAAACCTATGCCATCGTCTTCAATGATAATATTTAGCTCATTGTCATATTGATTATATTGAACCCAGACATTGTTGGCTTTGGCATGTATCACTGCATTGTCGAGTATCTCTCTGATTACATAATATATCTGAAGTGCGAGTTCATTGTCAAATTGGGCTTCTGACTCTTGATAGACTTCTAAGTGAGTGTTTATCATGTGCACACTTTCTATCAGTTGTAGCTGGCGCTTTATTTCTTCAACGATTCCGAGTTTTTGGAGGGTGTTGGGATAAAGATTATTGGAGATGGCTCGGAGTTCATGATTGAGTCGTTTGATGTGACTTTTGCCACTTTGATAGTAAGTAGATGATTTTATCTCTTGGTGTACTCCTTTGAGACGATCATAGTTGGCCATAAGACCAGTGAGGATGCTGCCAGCACTATCGTGTATTGCCATGGCGATACGTTGTCTTTCTTGATTAATTTCTTTGATTAATATTTTATTGGCTTGTTCCTTTTCTTCAAGGAGTTTTATTTGTACGTTCTTTGATTGATTTAACAATTCGAGTGCATTATATACTAGATATATCCCAATGATCGGTATATGTAGCGCCCTAGTAATAAAACCTGTATGTTTTACTATTGTATTGACCTCTACTAGTCCTTCTATTCCAAGTGTGCGAATCGCAGAAAGCAATATCGTGACCAAGAAAACGAGAAACACCGCTAACCCATCTTTATTTTTTTCATGGATATAGGCTGTCACGGATATCCACAATATTACGATACCATTGATGATAGAAAGTATCATGAGTATCAAAACCATATCCCCTATGGTATGAGCGTTTTTGAGTCCTAATAAGTTAAATGGGTGTGCCAAAAGCATAAATGCACTCAGAGTTGAAGCTGTGGTCAAAGCAACTCGCCACTTTAATTTGGATTGATGTTTAGTATCCAAAAATTCTAAAGTAAACCACAGGCCAAAGAGAAAAATACCACCGACACTTAGTGGGCGAGACTGACCATTAAAGATAGGGCTGTCAGGCCAAAGGAACATGTAGCCATAGCCCTCTTCGGCTAGTATATACAAGATACTAAATATTGATACACCTACCTCTATGAGGTAAAAATTCTGTTTAAAGACAAAGTATAGGATAAAGGTCAAAATGGAGGTAATGAGACAGAGCCCTATGATAATCCCATGAAATATTTTGTCAGATATGTTTTGATTATAAAAAGGTTGAAGACCATATATATGAAGGGGGAATGTCGTCTCTATGCCATGTTGGTCAAATCGAAAATAGATGTCATAAATCAGGCCATTTTCTAAGGTTATGTTATGAACAAATAGGTTGTGCTCAAGCTCTCTATGATGAAAAGGGAACATGTCTCCTTGATGAGAGGAATAAATCAGGCTATCACTCTCCAAAATGTACATATGGTACTCTTCAAGATGTGCATGAGCTAATTCTAATACTACCTCTTTTGAAGAATGGTCTCCAAGATAAACCATGCTAAGCGTGGTCCACAGGACTTCATTATTAGGAGTGAATCCTTTATTATCTCGCCGTATGGTGAATTGATCAATTTGATCAATAGCTTCATCCAACGTGATACTTTTACTGGGATCTATTAGATATTTATACCCAATGTGGGAAACATTGAGCTCAGAGAGTTCATCTGATATGACCATAGTGGTACTAGGAGACTGAAATTGACCAGATAGAAAGAAACCTGAGAGCAACAAAACAAAAGTAGCCAAGAGCCTATACATGGATTAAGAAACCAAGCTGTTTTCAAAAGCAAATCTCATAAGCCCAGCTGTGTTCTTTAGGCCCAGTTTGCGAAGTAGATTTTTGCGGTGAGTCTCCACCGTAGTAATTGATATGAATAACTCTTCAGCAATTTGTGCCGTTGTATGTTCTTCGGAGATAAGTTGAAGTATTTCTTTTTCTCTTTTTGAAATCCGAGGTGTTGAGGATTCTTTATCTTTTCTAGTCTTAAGATGCTTGACGAATAACTCCTCTAGTTCATCAGTTATAAATTGAGCTCCATAATATACTTTATGGATTGCATCTATAAGTTCGGCCTTGCCGCAAGACTTTAGTAGATAACCTCGGGCACCACTTTCAAACATTTTTTCCAAAAAACCTATCTCTGAGTACATAGATAAAGCTATGACCTTAATACCGATATGATTCTCCTTGATTTTCAAGGTGCAGCTGATCCCATCCATTTCTGGCATATTGATGTCCATCAATATAATATCTATAGGATGTTTTTTGATTAGTCGTAGCACTTCTTTGCCATTAGAAGCTTCGGCAACAATATGTATGTTATCCTCATTCTCCAATAATATCTGGAGCCCTTGTCGCACTATTTGATGGTCATCTGCTAAGAGGATGTTTATCATATGAAAGTTTGGCCTTAATCTGGTCGAAAATATGAAGATTTCAAGGAATGATGTATTGTTAAATTTAATAATAATAAGTGGAACTGTATAGTAGGAGAATTGCCAAGAAGAGCGTGTCCACAAAAGAGGCTCTCTGTGCCTGGAAAATCAGTAAGTTGAATTCTATAACAATTCAAAGTATTTCCAAATTTTTCTGGTTGAATGAATAGGTAGGGTGATCTTCACTTTTAGACAAATTGAGCGTTCAATTTGCCACTTGGTGGGAGGGTGAGGAATCCCTAAAAGAGGGGAAGGAATATCAAATGAGAGACAGATGTGGAAATAATTTCCCCACTTTTAGGGATTCTATTAAATATTGGTGTCTCATATATTTGAAGGAAATTATGGCAAAGGCCTAATTTATAATCTATTAGTCAGATTGAACGTATATTCTTGCAAAGTAACATTTAACAAATTTTGGCTTGTTATTTGACTATGTAGAAATAAATGCATGAAATTCAATCTTTTTGACAACAAGAATAATTGAGATTTTAGGGAATATCATAGGATTTGTTGACATATAAGAAATTACTTTTAGTTGTGGATGATGGTGAAAGAGGCAAATGAAGAGATACTTTCACCAAGTAATGGAGGGTATCAATGAGCTTGAAAAACATGAAACGTTTGTACTCTTATGAGTAATAATTTGAAACATTCGAAAGAATGACACCCTTAAAGGGGTCAAAATGAAAGGAATATTGAAAATCCCCAAAAGTAGGGATGATATATAATCATATTAACACGTATATTTAAGGTTATTCACAAAGGTGAAAATCAATCAAATTTGAAATAATAATTATTAACTTTTAGAAAGTAGGAAGTAGTAGGAGGCGATCTGAGTCTCTGTCTTACGAGTCTGTGTCTCGAATCTTCTTCTCCTGCTTTCGACTTTTTTCAAGAAACGATATAATGAAATCGAGATGATGATACTACACGATTCTTTCAGAGTGAAGTGAAAATCAAAAATCGATTCCATTTGTTGATTCTTTTAAAATTCATTTTAAAAAAATTACAAATGAAAAATTTTATTCTTTTATTATGTTTAATGATGTTCGCTGGAATGGCGATGGGGCAGATGAAAATTGTTTCGTCAGGTGCGGCGAAAGTTGGGAATACGGAGAACAATCCTGCTAATAACGCACAACTTCATGTGGAAGGAGGTAATTCAGGAACATTATCTTGGAATACAACGAGTTCGGACAGGAATGTTTTTGAAAATAACACAAATCAAACCTTTCAAGTAATTACCCCTTCCAACAGGGCAGCAGGGTTTCACTTCTCGGATACAGATGCACGTGCTCAGGGCGCTGTTGTATATGATCACAGAGCAGATTTTATGAGGTTTGATGTTGACAATGATGAGGGTATGAGATTGACTGCTGATGGTATTTTGGCTATTGGTACAGGTTCTCCTACAACATCTGTTGGTGGCTCTGCTGTAGTTTTACATGCGGATGGGGAAGCTGTTAAGCCTGGTGGTGGAACGTGGTCGCCTCCTTCTGATCTTAGATTGAAAAAGAATGTCAACAATTTTAAAGATGGTTTGGAACAAGTACTTGAAATACGTCCAGTAACATTTCAGTATAATGGGAAAGCTGGTATTAGGAATACTTCAAAAGAATATGTTGGGGTGATAGCGCAAGAAATGACAAAAATAGCGCCTTATACCGTTGCGAAATTTGATTATGTTGAAAAACGAACTTTAAAAAATTCGGATGATTCAGAGTTTCCTGCTGAAGAAGTAACTGGAACGACAGAGTATCTTTCTTTCGATCCAAACGCACTGACTTACATGTTGGTGAACGCTATTCAAGAGCAACAAGTAATGATTGAAGAGTTACAGATCCAGCTTGAGGATTTAAAGGCTTCAACAACGGCTACTACTGATGACATTTCAAGGGATATAAACTTAGTAGATACGGCTCAAAGTACATTAGGTCAGAATAGTCCGAACCCTTACAACGAAGGAACAGTTATATCCTACTCTGTAGCGGACAATGCCTCTTCTGCTAAGATGAACTTTTATAATTTGACTGGACATTTAATAAAATCAGTTTCTCTACAGAGCGGAAGAGGTCAGATAAACGTTTCGTCTGATGAGTTGCCTTCAGG
>CAZJHC010000127.1:0-9813 GCA_964545645.1 uncultured Saprospiraceae bacterium | reverse complement strand
GTCATATATGGACAATGCTTGATCTATCTGATTTACGGCTTCAAGTATATTTGCTTTTGCCTCCATACATTTTTCCATATGAGTATCACTCTCCAAATGCTCCGCTATTCTTACGGCTGCTGTATAGCTTTCATTTGCAAGATCATACTCTTTGTACCCTATGTGTATTTGGATTTTTTGTATTAACAAGTCAAATTTAAAAACAGTCAAGTCTAATGAATCAGCAATGGTAATTGCTTTAGCGCTATACATAGTGGCATTCTCCAGATCCCCCTTTTGTATATAATTAGCTATCAAATCGTAATAAACATGGACCAAACGTCTTTGATTGTTTTTACAAAATTCCAATGACTGGAGTAGATACATCTCGGCTTGATCATAATACTCTTGTTCTCTATAGACGGTTCCTAATGAGTGAGTTGATTGATACAAGAGGGATGTGTCTTGAGTAGCTTTGGACTCCGTTAGAAGAGTGTAATATGCTTGTTGAGCACCTTCATAATCTCCCAAACTCATGGCGGTGAATCCCGTTAAATAGGAGAATTGATTTTTTAGATCAATGTCGATCTCAGGTCGAGCGTATAAAGATTTATTGGATTCGATAATTTCAAATGCACCGATTACATTATCTTCTAAATATTCAATGTAGATACTTTGATTAACAAATTCTCCCTCATTATGTAGGGATAATTCTTTGCTTGAAGATATCATTGATTGACAGAGCTGATGATATTCCTTGCTGATCTTAGAGTCTCGGTATAGATATTTTTCAATACTATCGATGTATGACTTAAAAACAATAGAATCTGGGGTGTTTTCGGGGAATTGATTGGCTATACTTTGTGCATAGCTGAACTGACTCAAAAGTAGAAAAATGAATAGAGGGGTTATTTTCATTGACCTATTAAATTGTTCAAGGCATCAGTACATGGTACGATAGTAGTGAACTGAACTTTGAAGGTACTCTAAACTTCAGAATCATCGCTTGAAATAGTATAGTTGACATCACAGTATTTATGAAGAATGACGACATATATCGAGTTTGGGCTTTATACAATTGCCAATTATGAATGTTCGGATGAGCTTATATGTAGTATTTTTATACACGTTAAAAAAAAGGTCGATTACTGTCATGACTGATTAGTGATCTTGCATCATCCAAGGATAAAGTTCAAAATGAATTAAAAAGATATGAGATTAAAAGATAAAATCGCCATTGTTACTGGAGGCTCTAGAGGAATCGGGCAGGCAACGGCAGAAGAATTTGCAAAAGAAGGAGCCAAAGTAATTATTTGGGATCTGTTAGAAGAGGGGGCGACAGTTGCTAAAAATATAGAAGCGAATGGAGGTATAGCCGAATTTCAGAAAATATCAATTACGGACAAGGACGCAGTTGAAACTGCGGTTGCTGCCATAGCAAAAAAGTATGGGCGTATTGATATACTCATCAATAATGCCGGTATAACCAAAGATAAATCCCTACTTAAGATGACGGATGACATGTGGGACGCCGTCATGTCTGTAAACTTGACGGGTGTTTTTTATTGTACCCGAGCAGTTGCATCGATCATGAAGGAGCAAAAATATGGGCGTATTATCTCTGCCGCTTCTACCACTGGTCTCAGAGGTAACTATGGTCAGACTAACTATGCAGCTACTAAGGCAGGTGTGATTGGCATGACCAAGACATGGGCGGTGGAACTGGGCAAATATGGAATTACCTGCAATGCCATAGCACCTGGATATACTCAGACTCCTATGACCGATGCTATTCCTGATAATATTAAAGAGATGTCCAAGATGGTCATACCTGTAGGATTTTTAGCCGATCCCATAGATATAGCATATGGTTATGTTTATTTGGCTTCTGATGAGGCCAGATTTGTTAATGGTATATGCCTGCCTATAGACGGTGGCTTTACGAGATAAGGTTGCTTCGGAGAGATATCTCTTGGGCCTTGTGTTTAATGTTATCTATGAGTGCCTCGAGATGCCTTTTTTCTGTCCAGTGATTCATTAGAGTCACTCGCAGATAATATCTCCCATTGAGTATTGTTGATACAATATAAAATTTGCCTTCTTGTAGTAGTTCCTCTCGGATAATACGGTTAATCGTATTGATATCGTCGCTCTTGATATATCTAAAACATAAGATATTAGATTGAGGCTGATGGGCACAATCAAAATCTGAATCGATAACCAATGTATGATATAGCCAAGAGGTCAATGCGTATTGTCTTTCTATGAATAGGGCCAAGTGCTTAATGCCCACACTTTTCATTAGAAAGAATACTTTGATTGACATCATATATTTGGTTGTCTCATATGTTCTTTTGGCGAGATTGTAAGGATCTATCTCTGACTGGTCAAAGAGGTATGAGGCTTTTTGGCTAAAACTGGAGTAGCTATCTAAGTAATTTTTAAACAATACTGCTGTTGCCAGTGCTGGAGTCTGCATCATCTTGTGAGCATCTATGACTACAGAATTAGCCATTTCTATTCCTTGGAGTAGTTCTTTTTTGAGTTTTTTAGAAAAAACTACTGCCCCTCCATGTGCTCCGTCAACGTGTAACCAGAGTTTGTTTCTCTGGCAAAATGAACTGAGCCATCCGATGTCATCATATGAACCAGTCGCCGTACTGCAAGCACAACCCACAACCGCTAAGACGACACCTTGATTGTCTATAATCGATCGATAAGTAGATTCTACTCCTTGCGGGTTAATTTGAAATGCAGAATTGACGTCAACTTTATGGATGTTCCTTGCCGGAAGTCCCATAGTCAGCCATGCCCTCTCAATACAAAAATGGGCTTGTTCTGATACGATAATATGTATGTGCTCATTATCAATGTTAGGATATAAATCTTGGCAACTCGCACGGGCAGCTAAGAGCGCTGTTAAGTTGGCCAAAGTGCCACCTGAAGTTAAGAAACCGTTCGAATGGGTGGTGTCATATCCTATATGATTGGAGAAGGTGTTAATGACATATTGTTCCATTGCTACGGCAGCAGCACCCATTTCATAGATGCCCATTCCATTGTTCATAAGGTCCGAGGTCAGTCCGAGGAGGGCTACTTGTAGATTAGGTGCTGAGACCTGATGACCCATATAGTTAGGGTGGTGTAGACGGATAGATCTTGCAAACAAATCTGAATGAAAGGCCGTCATGTTTAGCGGCTGATAGTCTTTCCAATATTCATACTCAGTAGTAGCAGGATTGTAATTTATGACTTTCGATGTTTCATTTAACGAGGATTCAAGATATTCAGCTATTTGGTCTACCAGGTCATGCCCCATCCTCTTGAAGTTTTGTATCTCGCTGACATAGTTCATTTGCATAGCTTTAGTAACTAATAAATATAGATGTTGCTTTTTTTGTTCGCAGTGATCTGATATGTTATTTTTAAGGTAGTCTATAGGGGTTGAATAGATAAATTATTGACATTATAGTGGAGGAGTAACACTTTAGATGTAACCTTATTCTAGCTTCCGGACGAAATGAGACAGGTGAAAATCGTAACATCAAGGTTGATATTCTATGAATCACACATCATCAGGGTTGCAAGAGGTATGGTCTCCAGAAATAGTTAGAGACGCCAAAATTGTAAGGTTAAAAAAAGACTTTTTAGGGTCCTCTATATTTGTTTTTAGCGTAGCATTTGGCTTATATCTTTTTGCACAGATCCATTTTTCTATTTTCGCTTTATTGGTTGTTTTTTCAATGGCATATGGTACTGGCTGGAGCCTACTCAAGAAAGATTACTTCATCCAAGCATTGACCATTTATTTTGTTGCGCCATTATTTATTGTGCTCTCTTTAGGACTATTTTATCCTGAACTTAGATTGGAAGGCTTGTTATTCATTCCTTTAATTATTGACACCTTCAACTATGTAGATAATTATAAGCAGAAGGTAGCCCATATCATACTTTTTTCTTTAGCTGCATTTATCTGCTTGATATTTGATATAACATCAACTCATATAGAGATGACTACGGGGTTTAGTATTATCTCAAGTTTGCTTTTATTCTTGACTATCTCATTCACAGCTGCTAATATTCAAAATCTGCTGAACTCACCATCACATTATATACCTAAAATCCTGAGTGCGGAGAAGACTATTAAGACAGATCGACACAAGTTTAGAAACATATTTGAAAATACCATGCAGGGTATTTTCATATACGATCTGCACAGCCAAAATATCATTGATTCTAATCCAGCTTTTTTGAGAATGGTTAGCTTAGAATCTGTTGAAGGTGCTGATTTCTTAGCTTTTATTTTACAAGATGAGGATAAGGCAAGTCTTAAGAGAGTCATTCAAAAAGTAATAGAGACTCAGATAGCCAATAGAATAGATATAGAATTAAAAACGGCAAAAGGTCAAATACTACAGGTTGAGGGAACCGTAATCCCATACGATGTAAAGAATAATAATGTTGCCATTAGTTTGCATGATATTACCAAGCGCATATCAGCCTTCAAAGCTAAAGCAGAGTCGGAAGCTCTCTATCATAGCCTCATTGAAACATCGTCCTCTGGAATAATCCAGACAGACCTCGATGGCAACATCAAATTTGTCTCCTCTGCAGGTGCGAGTATTTTTGGTTTGAATAGATCCGAGCTAATAGACACGCATATTTACAAACTTTTTTATCGAGTCTTGGACAAAGATCAACGACATAATATCAGCAAGAGTTATGAAATCCTACAGGACAAAGGACTCGTGAAATTACCCCATTTTAAAATCAATGATCCGATTGATGGAGTAAAGCACCTGGAGGGATCCACTAATTTTTTAAAAAATGCCGATGGCGAAAAAATTGGATACCTAATGGTATTCAATGACATCACGATGCTCATGGAGTCTCAGGCCAAAATGCTGGAGAATGGTCTTATATTTCAATCATTCCTCAATCATTCTTTTGAAGGAGTAGATGTGACCGAAATAATGGACAGTAGGTATGATGCTCCTCGTGGTAGATTGATTTTGAGGAATCAAAGAATGAGGGATATTATCGGAGATTCAACTAATGTCTTTTTGTCATTTGAGGATCAGTGCACGTTATACGATATACAAGGTGAGACACAAACAGCATTGGCTTACAAAAAATTTCAAGAACATACTAAAACCATATATAAGAATAGGAGTTTACAGACGACCAACCGATTCAGGATTAATGATGATATAAAATATGTAAATAGCACCTATCAAGTAATAGATGTTGCAGATAAAAAATTCTTGATAAGGGTATTTAGAGATGTGACAAGACAACGGCAGCAGGACAAAGAAATCAGAACAAAGAATCAAGAATTGCATAATTACATTGAGTCAAATATTAGTTTGACCAATTTTGCAGCTGTAGCGTCACATGACCTCAAAGCGCCCCTTAGAACGATCAATAGTTTTGCACAATTACTCAATCGGATGGAGAGTCAGAACCTTTCAAATTCGGGAAAGGAATACTTGGATTTAATTTTGAGTAGCAGCAACCATTTAGGTAGGTTGGTAGAAGATATCTTAAACTTTTCTAAGGTAAATACTCATAATCTAAAGTTTAGGAATGAAGAGCCTTATAAAATGGTCAACTCTGTTTTAAATGAACTAGAATCATTGATTTCGACCAGTGATAGTCTAATCATAGTAGATGATCTGCCAGAGAGTATAATGTGCGAATCTATTAAGTTTAAGCAGGTATTATCTAACCTGATAAGGAACGCCATTAAATTCACTAAGCCTGACTTAAAGAACACAATTGCCATAGGTTGTGAGGACGATCAAAACTATTGGAGATTTTATGTAAAGGATAATGGCATCGGGATATCTGAATCCAATAAGAGCAGTATTTTCAAGCTATTTGGGCGACTTCATACTCAGGAGGAATATGAAGGTTCAGGAATAGGATTGGCCGTTTGTTCCAAGATCATCAAAGCACATAGAGGAGAGATTACCGTTGAGTCTGAGGTAGGAGTCGGATCGACATTTTACTTTACAGTTAAAAAAAATCTAACATCCACTGCTCTTTTGGTATGATTTTTCGTTAAATAAGTAATATACGTTAGGTTTAACCATGACATTTAGGCGTTAAAGGTTAAGTTGAGTATATATGATATTTATTGTTTTGTCTTATCTGCATTAGCCAAATTATCACATTCATAGGTTTTTAAATTTAAAGGGTAATATGCAATCAAAAACACTATTTCAATCAACAGTTGATAGGGTAGTCAACATTTCACAAAAGGCACTAGATAAACAAGTCGCTTTCTTATATACTCAAGATGAGTATTTTGACGGTAGGACTGTTCTTATAAATGGTGCAACTAAAACCAATCTTTCTTCATGTTCCTATTTAGGGTTAGAATTACATCCTCAGGTAAAAGCTGAAGCTCAAAACGCCATTGCCAAGTATGGCACCCAATTTTCAAGTAGTAGAAGCTATTTGAGTTGTGGTCTTTATAGTGAGGCTGAACGGCTCTTAGGAGAGGTATTTAACAATACTAACTTAATAGTAACTCCGTCTACTTCGATGGGGCACCTTATTGTCATGCCAGTTGTAATAGGGCCAAATGACTTGGTTATCACTGATCATCAGGCTCATTATAGTATGCAGTTTGCTTTTCAGATATTGGCAGGTCATGGCACTGATATACAAGTAGTCCGACATAATGATATGGCTGAGCTAGAAAAGCGTATCATTGATCACAGTGGGCAGTACGATAAAATCTGGTATGTCATGGATACTGTCTACTCTATGTATGGAGACTTTGCCCCACTTGAGCAAGTTCAAGCATTGCTCAACAAGTATAGTCAGTTACATGTATACGCTGATGATGCTCATGGTATGAGTTGGACTGGGACCAATGGGCAGGGATATTTATTATCTAAGATCGAGCAACATGAGCGGATGATACTGGCTACATCTCTCAACAAGAGTTTTGCCGCAGGAGGTGGCGTTGTTATTTTTCCAAATAAAGAATGGCAACATAGAGTAAGAATGTACGGCGGTCATATGATGTTTTCAGGGCCTTTACAAAATGGATCAGTAGGTGCCATTATCGGAAGTGCAAAAGTTCATCTGAGCGATCAGCTTGTGGAGTTACACGATGAGTACTTCAAGAAGCTCAATTATTGCCAACACCTCTTGAGAGAGTATGGATTGCCAGTAGTGTCTGAGGACTTAAGTCCTATATTTTTTGTTGGCTTAGGATTACCTTGTACTGGATATAACTTGTTGGATAGGTTAATTAAACAGGAAGGCTATATGGTCAATATGGCAGTTTATCCTGCTGTGCCAGAGAACTGTACTGGTTTGAGATTCACGATCAACAACCATTTAAGCTTTGAAGACATTGGCAAGTTTGTAGAAAAACTGGCGCATCACTTTCCTTTGGCACTCAAAGAAGAAGGTAGAACAATCGAAGATGTATATAGAGGATTTAGGAAGATTAACTCTTTCTCGTGGCTTAAGAATAAGTCAGTTAAATCATAAACTATAACTTTTACTCCATTTAGCCATTTAGTCTACGATGGATTATAAGATTAATAATAGGTATCACCGCTTGGTTTTTAAAAGACCAAGCGGTACCTCTAGAGGTGTACTCAATCATAAGGATAGCTGGATACTCTCAGCAAGAGTTAGAGGGGTCTTACGACTTGGCGAAGTATCAATCATTGATGGATTAAGTATAGAGTCTCCTGCAGACGTACATAAGCTCGTAGCTGAGATAAACTCTGGCATGACATCACCCATAGAGACTTATCCGTCATCGATACGCTTTGGACTCGAGATGCTAAAGCTGAGCGCCGAGGGAGATGAACCATTCAAATTAGGAGAAAATCCATTCTATACACAGAGGCGACCTATTAAGATCAATGGACTTATATGGATGGGTGACAAGCAATTTATGTTTGATCAGATCAAAACCAAAATTGAACAGGGTTTTGATTGTATCAAAATGAAAATAGGGGCTATAGATTTTGATCAAGAGTTAGAATTGATCAAGTATATCAGATCTCAATATTCTATTAGCGACATTCAATTGAGGGTTGATGCCAATGGGGCATTTAGCGTAACCGAAGCTTTAGAAAAAATTAAAAAACTATCTGACTATACCATTCATTCTATAGAGCAACCGATTAAACCTGGTCATTGGGAAGATATGGCTGCACTCTGCGAAACTGATATAATGAGCATTGCTTTGGATGAAGAACTTATAGGGGATTATGATGATGATTCCCACAAGGTATATATGCTTTCTTGTATCAAGCCGCATTATATCATACTTAAACCATCACTTATGGGAGGTTTGAATCAATCCGATCAATGGGTCCGAGTAGCTGAGGAGTTGGGTATCTCATGGTGGGCGACCTCCGCTCTTGAGTCCAATATTGGTCTCAATGCTATAGCTCAATGGGTATCATCTAAATCAAATGAATTGCCTCAAGGACTGGGAACGGGTCAATTATATCAGAATAATATTCAGTCTCCATTAGAGATCACTGATGGCCACCTTTGCTATAACCATAATAATCAATGGGACTTGTCTTCTTTTGAAACGTTAACTTAGTTCAGACGCAGTAGATATGGCTAGTTATCTTGATGAAATAAGATTATTACAAGAGCGATGGCGGATCGAAGATTACTTCGATATAAAAACCTCGGGCACGACAGGTGTGCCAAAGATAATACAACATAGTAAGGAGGCTATGAGGCGTAGTGCCTTAAAGACAATAGATAGATTTGACTTGAGAGCAGGGGATAAATTATTGGTTTGTCTACCCATTAAGTTTGTAGCGGGCATGATGATGGTCTTACGTTCCGAGGTTTTAGGAGGAGAGCTTGTCGCTATCGAACCAAGTACTAGTCCATTGTCTTTACTCGAGCAGTCCATTGACTTTGCAGCTTTGACACCGATGCAGCTGAACTTAGCCTTACAAAATCATCCAGAGAAAATTGATCTAGTTAAAACGATCATCTTAGGTGGAGCACCAATCAGTATGAATCTGGCCGAAAGAATTGATCATATTGATTCGAATATTACTAAGGTATACCACACCTATGGCATGACCGAAACTATAACACATGTAGCTGTCAAAGCTCTGAATGGTTCATATAAGTCTCAATATTATACTGCCCTTGATGGAGTCAGGTTTACTGCTACTGTAGATGAAAGACTCATTATATCAGCAGATCATATAAGTCAAGAGTCTATCATCACTAACGATGTCGTAGAGCTTATCGATGATAACCATTTTAAATGGAGGGGTAGGGCGGATAATGTGATCAATTCTGGGGGACTCAAGATCTTTCCTCTTGAGCTCGAGCAATTGATCAGACCTTATCTAAAACAGCAGTTCTTCATCAGCCATACGAATGATGATATCTTGGGGCAGAAAATTGTATTGGTCATCAAAGAAGACCCCAATGCGACAATTATTCCATCCGATCTATTAGGTAGGCTAAAAAGTAAATTACCCACCAATAAATCACCTAAAACAGTATTTGTTGTTAAGGACTTTTTATGGACATCTACGGGCAAGATTGTTAAAGATCTAAACAAGTATAATTTTTAAACCTAATACTACTGCAAGCCATAAACCTATTATCTTGATTTATGGTTTAATATTTTATAGCGGAGAGCGTAGCCTATGAAGTTTAAAAATGAAGAGTCTTTTGCGGCTTACAGTTTGCCTGGAACAGTCGACTTTGTACTCGTTCATCAGAACGATCGACAATCAGGCCTCTATGCATCTGACCTGAATAATTCTTTCATAATTAATTCTTTTAAAGGATCGAGCAATACTCTTAGAT
>CAZJHC010000126.1:0-9883 GCA_964545645.1 uncultured Saprospiraceae bacterium | reverse complement strand
TACCATTCAATAATTTATTATTTGGTTATGGGCATAATTACATTTCTACCAGCGGATGAGGTTATTAATCATAATGTATAAAGTTACATATATTAAAAAGAGCGGAGTGGAACGAATGCTACACACTAACTATGATATAGTTCTTATGCGTAAACTACATATCTACAATTACTTCTTAAGAATCAAATCCCAATGAACAGAAGATGTATCCCTTACAGCAAGGAATGGGAACGACTACACAATCCTATTACCTACTTTAATATTGATTTATTTAGCCTAATAAGGCTTAAAAGAAATATCAAACGCTTGGTCCGAGGGCCATAGAACCAACCCCTAACACAAAATCTAATCCTTCTCACTACCCCATTCAAATAATTCCTTCTCGGTAAACATATCAGTTCGATCCTTTGTCTGCTCTCTTAACTCAGCAATACGTAGTTCGGGGTCAATCCAAGAGTCGGCGAAACTGAATGAGTTCCTTACAAATATGATAATCTCTGCAATCGCTTTGTCATCTAAGACAGGATTGTCCTTGATTCCTGGCATAACAGCATTCATTTTATAGTTCTTGCCATTCACAGTTATTGGGCCTTTGAGTCCATGCAGCAGCAATAATATGAGATGATCCACATCTCCATTGACATGTTCCGACTGCATAATGGGAGGTGCGAGATTAGCGATACCCATACCATCTTGCCCATGACAAGCACTACATACTTTATTATATAGAGCCAGGCCTTTAGTTCGTGGATCTTTGAAAAATTCGGTCATCAGTTTAGGCCCTTGTATAGCATTTTGGTCAAAATTTTCCATAGCTGTCAGTGTGAAACTATCAAGTATAGAACCACGCTCTATCTTTGTCCTATAGGCAAATAAATCCTTCATCTTCAAACCACTAATCACTGCTTCTGCTAACACTGGTTCATCATGATACTCCACCTTAGGGTTCAAGTGAGCCAATAATGGCGTCAATATAGAATCATAATTTTCGGGTAATTGCTCCAATAGGCTTTTCAAGTCTCCATCATCCACTAATTGCAATAGATGATACCACACTTCCGAATCTTTTGAGCGTTTAGCAACAGTCATAACGATGTCCTGAGTTAAGATTCCTCTTCCTTCCATCGTCCATAATCCATGTATCAAGCTCCAAGAAGTTGACGTGTCGATATGTGCCGCTAATTCTTCATTAAGGGTTCTTGATTCAGATGCTACCAATGCCTTTTGAGCCATGATTCTACGAGCATGGTTAGGGCTACTGAGTTCAGTTAGATAACCCATATTATCATTAGGGAATGGAGCTGCCGGTGCAGCACCAGTAGCAAAGACCTTATAAATGCGACCCATTCCATTAAGGGTGTCTAATCTACGCTCTTCGATTTTATCTCGCAGATAGCTAGTCATATAAGCCCGATGTTGAATCACCCCTTTTCGTAGATCAAGGATGTACAGAGCACCATCCAAACCAGTATAAAGATTTACTGGTCTGAAACTTTCTTCCATTGATACCAAGAATTCTTCTCCCTGATAAGTTGGCTCTGCAGATATATGATAACCCTCATAATTCATACTATATCTCTTAATCAGATTACCTTCAGGTCCGCAAACAAATGCGTCCCCTTGAGCATCGCCTCCTAACATGAGTCCCCCATGAATCAATGGACCGCAAGCTGAAGTAAAGTGTTGTACCTTACCACTTACGCTGTCCAACACTCCAGGTATGTACCCTCGGTTAACAGCTGTAGCTTGGCGGAGAAATATCCTCCTATCAGTGGCAATTTGCCGCCCTATACCATATTGTGCCTTGTGATATGGATTATTAATTAGGATATTAGGTGGTACCAGATCTCCATAGAGTGGATTAGAATTATCATTGTAAAATAGTCTGCCGTGAGCATCATGGGATATCCCCCATTGACCTCTTAATGAGGTAGCTTCTTTTTTCCACTGACCACCTATCTTACGATATCGAGCATTTGACTTGGCACTATATATCCAGTTGTCAATATTGTATAAAAGTCCATTGGGCTGGTGCTCTATATTGCCGCCTATCACATACATAGAATCGACCAGTTCTCTTGGATCATCATCGCTGATATCATCCCAGTAAAGACTGGTCCCATCTGTATATAAAAGGCCGCCATAGACATTAGTCACCGCTCGAGGTGCCACCAAATCTCTGGCCACTACTACTCTATCTTCATAGAAGCCATCATGATCAAGATCTCTCAGGCGGACAATCTTGCCATCTGGCTTGTCCTCGTCGCTACCCTCGATGTCCCTCATATATCCAGGTAACTCCACCACATAAATGCTCTCATCTATGTCAAAAGACATAGCTACCGGCGAATCAAGCAATGGCTCCGCTGACACCATAGATATTTCGAATCCGTCTTGCAGCATAAATTCTTGAACAGGGTCATACGGCTCCTTCATATTACATGACATGGATAACAGTATCAACCCAATGATTGACCCTCTGATCATAGTCTGACTTTCCAATCTTTATAATTGATGATGTCAGAATCTCTTGGGACTGAAAGGGACAACATAGGCAGGCTTTCAATTGGATATTCGATTACTTTAATTCCATTTAACCAATGTTGTATCTGACCTGCGTCAACTTTGATTTGAGCACGATTCCATTTATTATCACCTTTGTATCGCACATTGCTATTATGTTCTTCACTATGATTCTCAGATTTTTGAATATTCATAAGTGATCCAATAGGATCATTAGAATCATGAGGTTTGAGTGAATAGTAATACTTATCAGCATATTGTTGATGAACACCAATAGAATCTATAATCTTAAAGTCAAATTTTATTTCAAAAGGCTCCCTTGATTCTATTTGTCTCATATCTGCATCCAGCAACTGCCATCCCAAGAGTGCTTCATCCTGAGTAATCGTATTATTGAGATATGACTCCTGTGGTGCTGTCGATACTATGCTGGATGCTCCCAGATTGTCCGTTTGTAGCGTAATTTTTCTCCACTTTACCTGCTTGCCTGCGTCTTTTTTATCATAAATACTGTGAACCTGAAAAGCTATGAAGCCTTCTTCTGTCTTGTCGTCAACCATATGTGCCACAGGGATACCGTTAACCCATGTTTTGATTGTATCACCTATAGCCTCAATGCGATATAGATTCCACTGGTCATTATGAAACGCCGATCTGGCTGACTCATTCATACTAAGAGGATAGAGCCATCCCCGTCTAAATTCATCATAGATCCCACCTGACCAAGCTCGTGGAGAAGTATCTATTTCCACTTGATATCCATGCACTCTGCCGTCATGATAATCCGCTATAGATTGACTCCTTATCTGTACTCCCGAATTCAATCCATGATCCACCCATACCTCAAATTCTAATATGAAATCTCTAAAAGATTCTTTGGTCGCTAAAAAGGAAGTTGGGATGCCCATCCTGGAAGTGCCTGTCAATACGCCTTCTTCATAAGTATAATCAGCCTCTCCATTGAGTTGAGTGAAGGCGGATAGTTCCTCATCCAAGAGTGTACTTTGAACCTTACCCGAATCGCAAGCATATACTAATACGAGCAACAGGCCATATAATAGTTGTTTGCTAATCATAATCTGTCTGTCTGAGTTAAAGTTAGCTCTATTTTTCTTTCATCCTGACAGGCAAAGAAAAGTATAATTCATTTGTCTTTTTCATCTCCTGCTCATTGAGAGAATTATAAGGTGGTAGAGTCATTCAGACTTGGCCCGAATGAATAAGGGACTTAGATCGTAATCCTTCCATTCTCAAGTTCATATAATGGCTTACCAAAGCTTCTACAGGGCCAGATGACCTCTTAGGATCTATCATAAATTGATACATAAAAAATTCATCCAAAGCCAAGAGCATAGAAATTGGGTAAGCCTTAAAAATACCTTCCGCAATACCTCGCTGATATAAGGCTTCAAAAAAGGATAAAACTTGATTCATAAAGCCTTCTACATTGTTCCAGATCAAAGGAAACTCTTGTTTCAACTGGTTCATAAAATGTATAGATATACCGTCCAAGCCTTGACAAACCTTTAATACAAAGTGTTCATAGGTCTCCAAGATGTCTTCAATTCGCTTATCGATTGTTATTGACTCTTGGACCTCAGACAATTTGATTTCTACAAGTCGCTCTATGATGTCATCTTTTGTTCTGAAGTATTGATATATCGTCGACTTGCTCTTACCCATAAGCTCTGATAACTTATTCATATTGAGATTACTCAAGTCTTGATCTTGCAATAGAGGCAAGAGTCTGATTAGCCATTGATCCGTTTTATTAGGATCTTTTAGGCGCTCCTTATTCAAAGATTTTCGTCCCATAATTGCAAATATCTAACTATCGAACTATTTTTGCACAATTAGTTCGATATTATGAGTGACTTAAAATATCTCGGTGCCTACATTACTCCAGCTTTATTTTTTGCTGGATTATATTTTTTAGGTTGGATGACATGGGCGACAGTCATATTCGCTTATGTCTTGGTGCCACTTATTGATCACCTCGGACATGCCTCCAGTGAGAATCTTTCTGCCGATAGCAAGCAAAGCAAATTATCCAATAGATTTTTTGACATTCTTCTTTATCTCAATCTTCCTTTAGTTTACCTAGGTGTAGGTGCGAGTATTTACGTTTTTACCACAACCTCTTTGATTGGGTTCGAGATTGTCGGAATCATCTTCTCCTTAGGGTTTGTCTTAGGAGCTATGGGCATCAATGTAGGACACGAACTCGGACATAGAAATAATAAGATAGAGCAACATTTTTCTAAACTTCTTTATTTACCATCACACTACATTCACTTTTTTATAGAGCATAATCGTGGACATCATAAGCATGTCTCGACGCCCCATGACCCAGCCACTGCTCGTAAAGGTCAGAGCTTATATCAGTTTTGGTTACAATCAGTTCTTGGAGGTTATCGTAGTGCTTGGCGAATTGAAAATCAACGTCTGAAGGCTGACGATCAAAATATCTGGTCGTGGCATAACCAGATGATCAGATTTACTATATACCAACTAGCATATTGGGTTTTAATCTTTTCTGTTGCTAGTCCTATTATTGCAGGCTACATTATGGTTGCAGGCGTAATATCATTCCTGTTATTAGAGACGATTAACTATATCGAGCATTATGGGCTCCGACGGAAGTTACTGCCCTCAGGTAGATATGAGCGAGTTCAATCCCATCACTCTTGGAATGCGAATTATCCGATTGGAAGAATATTGTTGTATGAGCTAACAAGGCATAGTGACCACCACTTTATAGCTTCCAAAAAATATCAAGTCTTGGATCATCATGATGAAGCCCCTATGCTTCCTTACGGTTATCCTGCATCGATGATGGCCTCGATGATACCACCACTATGGTATAGCATCATGGACAAAAGGGTACCGCAAGTCGTGTAGCTATCATATTAAATAATTTAAGATTTGTATCAAGCTGTATATCACTGGTATAGGAAGCAAGTGTTTATTTTTTAATTGATACATCAACACTGAGTTGCCAACCACTCTAAAAGACCTTATTTTATTGGGATAATTTATTGTTGATCCATCAATTAATATTATTATGGCTTTCTGATAGAAATATATTATTGCAAATATTTCTTTTTGTGATTTATTATTCTTTTGGAAATAATAATTACTCACCGCACTTGTACCGTTCGTTATTGAATTGTCTTACAAGATAAAATAGCCCAATCTCTTTGGATATATATAATGGACAAGTATGTCAATATAAACCGAAGATTTAATCAAATAAAAAACTAATAACGTATAATTACGTTATATGCTTGCTTGATAAGTTTTATACCGATATATTCGTACAACTATGAAGTATCAGAAGTTAACAAAAGTAGAAGAAGAGGTCATGCAACTCATTTGGCAAGAGTCAGAACCTGCTACTGTCAGCCATCTTATACAGCAGATGCCAGAGCCACACCCACCCCATAGCACCATAAGCAGTATCGTGCGCATCTTAGAGAATAAAGGCTTCGTAAATCACAAGACCTATGGTAGGACGTATGCCTATTTTGCCATCATTGACAAAAAGGATTACTCCAAGTTCTCACTAAGCAAACTAGTGAGCGGATACTTCGAAGGGTCGGTTAACGAACTCGTTTCGTTCCTCGTTAAGGAGAATGATCTCAGCCTTAATGACCTTTCTCAGCTAATTGACAAACTCGAAAAAGAAGATTAAGATGCTACAATATATTCTTGAAGTAACTCTTTGCTGGTCTCTTTTCTATCTCATATTTTTTGGATTACTACGCAAGCTTACCTTTTTCAGGGTCAATAGATGGTACCTCCTGTCATCATTGCTGCTTGGCATATTGATCCCGCTATTAAGATATGTAGATCTTAATATCTATCAAGAAGAGCTAGCCCAGACCGTACCTCTTGCCATCATGGTTAAAGAAATGCCTGCTCAGGTAGCCATATCAGTACAAGAGGCCACTATTGATTGGCAAGCATATATTTTCATAGGGTTAGCCGTATTATACAATCTTGGATTGATATTTTTTATCATTAGATTTTGCAGAGCTGTTGCCAAAATATATCTGCTTAAGAAAGATAGTAGACAAGAGCAACACGAGCATGTGATATTATGCTATACCGATCAAGAGCATCTACCTTTCTCATTTCTCAACAATGTATATATCAGCGAGAAAGTACCTCTAATTGAAGACTTCCAAGATGTCTTGCAACACGAACTCGAGCATGTCAGACATTGGCACACCATAGATGTCTTATTAGTAGAGATGGTACAAATAGCATTTTGGTTTAACCCGCTGATCTATCTATACAAGACTGCCATCCGTCAGACTCACGAATATCTTGCTGACCATGCTGTGCTTCAAACTACTACTCGTAAAACATATGGGACCATGTTACTTAAGCAATCTCTTTCCGGATTGGAGATCGCTCTGACACATCGGTTCTTTCATTCACATATCAAAAAACGTATAAACATGATGTATCAAAAAAAATCCGGAAGATCGGCTTGGCTGAAGTATGCTTTGGCCTTGCCTGTCTTATTTTTACTTGCCGTCGTCTTCGCCAACAATGAACCTATTAAGGAAGATAACTTAGAACTATTTATATCAGAAAAAGACAATAATGATTTTCTAAAAGAGCTAGGACATCGACTTTTGAATGATAAATTAATCAATGGGCCTGATCAATATACCCTTACGATTTCAAAAAATCTCTTCAGAGTAAATGGAGTTAAACATAGTTCTCGAATCCGAAATCTCTATCTAACATATTTCAGTCAACTCAACAGCAATGACTATAGATTCTCAGATGATGACAAGGCAATGGTCGAAATGACTCCTGATTTCCAATCCATAGAACTCCATATCAACGGCAATAAGAACACTTACAACAATGAAGGTCCTTTGCCAGATCATATGCTTGAAACTATGATGTCACAATCACAAAATCAGAAATTCTATTTTAACAATAAAGAAGTGCTTGACAAACTCAACTCAGAGCTTACTAGTGATAGATTGATAGACGATAATGAGAGGTATGACTTCTTGATAAACAAAGGACAACTTATTGTCAACGGCCAAAGTGTTGGATCACTTCAATCAAAATATGAAAACATTATCCATGAGTTAGCTCAGTACCCATTAGACGAGGATTTCGAATTAAAGATTCAAGTCTATAGCAATGAAAGTGATTTTATTCTAGGCAAAGTAAGTCCTGATATAGAAGAGCATAGTAGTGCCCTTGGTAAATGGGCTGAGTCAATGACAAAGGAGAGCGAAATCAACCATTCTGACTCATCTGGAGTTGAAGAAATCTTTAAAGTGGTAGATGAGATGCCTCGCTACCCAGGCTGTGAGGATATCGATGGGGATCATGCTAAGAAAAAAGATTGTGCAGACTCCAAGCTTATAAAATATCTCTATGACAACTTAAAATATCCAAAGCTTGCTATCCAAAATAAAACAGAAGGTAGGGTTTTTCTACAGTTTGTTGTGGACACTGATGGCACCATTGATAATACTCGTATAGTCAGAGACATCGGCGATGGATGTGGCCAAGCAGCACTTGATGTTGTTAATGCTATGAACGATATGCCGAAGAGATGGACTCCAGGTAGAAAACGTGGCCAAAACGTCAAAGTACTTTATACTTTGCCGGTCACTTTCAAAATAGAGGGAAACACTAAAACAGACAAGAAAGCCGTAAACTCTGATATCTCTGGTACAGCTGTTAAACTCATCAACCAGACTAGTCAAGGGCAAAAATTAGAACCTTTGATCATGCTCAATGGAAAAATAGTTCAGCGTGCAACGATAGATAACCTTGTCCCTGATGATATCGCATCCATCAATGTGGTTAAAGGGAAAGCAGCCATGACAAAGTATGGAGAAAAAGGTAACAATGGAGTGGTAGAAGTAACCTTAAAAGAAGGACATAGTCTCAGTTCAGCGCCTATGGATACCGTAGTAATATATGATCCAGAAACCTTTACTGAAACTACTGTAATCAAGCCAAGAAAAGATAGTAAGTATAAAGTGGCGAGATCTATTCAATCAGAATTAGACACTTTGATGATCTTTGATCCAGAAACCTTCGAAGAGACTACAATTATCACCCAAGACCGAAATATAGATGGTACTCCAGAAGTTAAAGATTTCCTTTCTAATCTGACAAAGACAAAACCTCTAATTATAGTCGATGGCATAGAATATAAGGGAGATATAGACAAGGATATTACTCCTGATGACATCAAAAAAATAGTAGTCGTCAAAGGCCAAAAAGCTTTGGAGCAATATGGTAAAAAGGGAGCGAATGGAGTTGTTGTGATTGAAATGAAGAATAGTTCTGGTAGAGCTGATTTTGAAGATAATATTGATCAGTTACAACTCCCCATTGATGAATCCTTAAACCCTCTTTATATCATCAATGGTAAAGTGGCTAGCAAAGCCGAAGTGAAAAGATATCAACCTGATGAAATCGCAACTATCAACGTCATCAAAGGAGCAGCAGCTAAAAATAAATATGGAGATAAAGGACTTAACGGTGTCGTTGAGATAACCCTAAAAAAGAAGGAATAATCAAGATACAGTTGCGATTTCAGAGTCTCCTGAGTAGAGCCAAGATTTTCTGAATTAGATCTTGGCTTTATTAAATCCCTTAACATCTTGACTAAGGGGATAATATCTAAACAGTCCTGATTCCAGCTCATCTCGATGATTGCCATGAAAATTTCTCGATCATCAAATAGATAGATGTTTCGGTCATGCCTCATTCAATCTGCCGTGGCGAGAGAAGTAAGAAAAATATGTGCGATTAATGCAATCGTAATCAATTGTTAAATAAGCGCAGCTACTCACGCCAAAATCCTCAAGATCGGTATCTTATCACTATCAAATCAATACTATGAAATACCTATTACTCTTCATGTATCTCCTTTTTTCTTATTCTCAAATCAAAGGACAATCTTTTAGCTCCCATGATCCCGCCTATATCGACAATGTTAAAGCAGGAGAAGCCAAGCTCAATACTATGGAGTATGACTCTTGCGTAGCATATTACACAACCGCATTTGAGATCAAGCAGACGAGCTATCTTAGTATGATGAGAGGTGCGGCCTGTGCTTATAGTACTAATCAATCGGAGCTCATGAAGCAGTGCATGGATCAGGGTTTTGGGAAAAGACGGAGCTGGACTAAACAAGTGTTTGATAACTACCCTGAGTTTGGTTTTCTAAGAGAAGGACCATATGAAGAGATGATCATTACCAGATACATACAAGCTGCAGAAGATGCTGGTGTCACTATAGCATTGTCGCAGGGGTTTGATACCGTTAAAGTGTACGCTCAAAACTGGCGCATATTGCTGACCG
>CAZJHC010000125.1:0-9956 GCA_964545645.1 uncultured Saprospiraceae bacterium | reverse complement strand
TGGACTGGATGGAGCAAGAGCAAGAAAGAGGTATTACAATTACTTCTGCTGCTACCAAAACATCATGGAACTGGAAAGACAAAGAGTATGCGATGAATATTATCGATACTCCAGGTCACGTTGATTTTACGGTAGAGGTGAATAGGTCTCTTAGAGTACTTGACGGATTGGTATTCTTGTTCTGTGCTGTAAGTGGTGTCGAGCCTCAGTCAGAAACCAACTGGAGATTAGCCGATAACTACAAAGTCCCTCGTATTGGTTTTGTCAATAAGATGGATCGATCGGGAGCGGACTTCTTTTCAGTTGTGAAAGACGTTAAGGAAAAATTAGGGAGTGAAGCTATTCCACTTCAAGTTCCGATTGGTGCAGAAGAGACATTTAAAGGTGTTGTAGATCTTATCACTAACCAGGCGATTGTTTGGAATGAAGATGATATGGGTATGACTTTCGAGGTTGTAGAAGTGCCTGCCGACTTGGAAGATACTGTATTAGAGTGGAGAGAAAAATTGCTTGAAGCTGTGGCAGAATATGACGATACATTAATGGAGAAATTCTTTGAAGATCCTAATAGTATCACTGTCGATGAAATGAGAGCTGCTGTTAGACAGGCAGTGCTTGATGCTAAGTTTGTTCCGATGATGTGTGGTTCTGCCTTTAAAAACAAAGGAGTTCAAGCTGTATTAGATGCAGTGTGTGAATTTTTGCCATCACCTACGGATATCGGTGCTGTAACTGGTACTAATCCTGAAACGGATGAAGAAGAGCAAAGAGAGCCTGATACGGATGCCCCATTCTCTGCATTAGCATTTAAGATAGCGACTGATCCTTTTGTGGGAAGGTTAGCTTTCTTTAGAGTATACTCAGGTAGTCTAGAGGCTGGCTCGTATATCCTTAATAATAGAACAGGTAAAAAGGAAAGAATATCTAGGCTTTTCCAAATGCATTCAAATAAACAAAATTCTATTCCAAGAGTCGAGGCAGGAGATATCGCAGCAGGAGTAGGCTTTAAAGATTTGAGAACTGGGGATACACTCACTTCAGAAAAAAATCCATTAGTATTTGAATCAATGGTATTCCCTGATCCTGTGATCGGAGTGGCTGTTGAGCCTAAATCTCAAAAAGATATGGATAAGTTGGGTATAGGATTATCCAAATTGTCTGAAGAAGATCCAACGTTTAAAGTTAGATATGACGACGAAACGAACCAAACTGTAATTAGCGGTATGGGGGAATTGCACCTTGAGATTATCATTGACAGATTAAGAAGAGAGTTTAAAGTAGAATGTAATCAAGGTAAGCCACAAGTTAATTATAGAGAAGCCCTTAATAAGACGGTTTCTCATAGAGAAAAGTTGAAAAAGCAATCAGGAGGTGCTGGTTTATTTGCAGATATGGAGTTCGAATTAGGACCTGCCGATGAAGAATTCTTGAATAGCGATGATTTTAAAAACGGTAAAACTAAACTTCAGTTTGTTAATAATATCGTTGGAGGATCAATTCCAAGAGACTTAATTCCTTCAGCAGTTAAAGGCTTTAAATCTATGATGGATAATGGTGTACTCGCTGGATATCCTATCGATAGTATGAAAGTGAGAGTCTATGATGGTAGCACGCATGCGGTAGATTCTAAGCCTATTGCTTTTGAGCTATGTGCCAAGGAAGGATTTAAAGCTGCAGCTAAATCTGCTGGACCGCAGATATTAGAGCCTATTATGGCTCTTGAAGTGGTGACTCCTGAGGAATATACAGGTTCTGTAATAGGTGATCTCAATAGGAGAAGAGGATTGCCCAAAGGGCAAGAGACACGAACTGGTGGTGCAGTAGCCATTACGGCAGATGTGCCTCTCTCTGAGATGTTTGGATATGTGACAGATCTACGTACGATTACTTCTGGTAGAGCCAATAGTTCTATGATATTTTCGCATTATGCGCCGGTATCAAAGAGTTTGTCTGAAGAAATTATTGCAGCTTCTAAAGGTGAGGTAAAAGTTTAGCCTTTAAAGTTTGTAGAAAAAAAATATAAATGTACTTTTGCAGCCCGTTTAGCGGGAAGCTAAATTAATAATAGGTAATGAATCAAAAGATTAGAATCAAACTCCGCTCATATGATCATAATTTAGTAGACAAGTCTACTGAGAAGATTGTAAAGACCGTAAGGACGAGTGGAGCTGTTGTGACAGGTCCGATTCCTCTGCCAACTGAGAAAGAAGTGTTCACTGTGCTTAAATCACCACATGTGAATAAAAAATCTCGTGAGCAGTTTCAGTTGAGGACACATAAGAGACTTATTGATATTTATACTCCAACACAAAAAACTGTGGACGCTCTTTCTAAGTTAGAATTGCCCAGTGGAGTCGATATCCAAGTCAAACTGTCCTAAGTAATCTTTATTTAAATTATTCTGACTGCCTGGTAGGTGGTCTTTAAAATATAAATATCTATAAATGAATGGTATTATAGGTAAAAAGGTGGGTATGACTAGTGTCTTTGATGAGGCAGGGAAGAATATTCCTTGTACTGTTATCGAGGCGACACCCAATGTCATTACACAAATGAAATCTGATGAGAACGAGGGGTATAGTGCGATTCAGCTCGCCTATGGAGAGAAGAGAGATAAGAGTACATCTCAAGCGATGAAAGGCCACTTTAAGAAAGCAGGTACTTCTCCTAAATTGAAATTAGCAGAATTTGCGACCATAGTAGAAGATAAGACAGTTGGTGATGAAATAAAGGTGGATGAGGTTTTTGAAGAGGGAGATATCGTCAATGTGATTGGAACTACTAAAGGGAAAGGATTTCAAGGAGTAGTGAAGCGTCATGGATTTCATGGTGTAGGAGATAAAACGCATGGACAACATAACAGATTACGTGCACCTGGTTCAATAGGAGCTTGTGCAACGCCGTCTAAAGTTGTTAAGGGATTGCGAATGGCTGGAAGAACTGGAGGAAATAGAGTGAAAACGTCCAATCTTAAAGTTGTTAAAGTTATGGCTGAAGAGAATTTATTATTAATCAAAGGATGTGTACCTGGTCACAAAGGGGCATTTGTAATAATAGAGAAGTAAGATGAAGATTGATATATTAAATACAGAAGGTAAATCTACTGGTAGATCTATTGATCTTTCTGATGCAGTCTTTGGCGTAGAGCCCAATGATCATACCATGTATTTAGCTGTGAAGCAGTACTTGGCTCACCAGAGACAAGGGACACATAAGGCTAAAGAACGTGGAGAAATTAAAGGTTCCACCAAAAAGATTAAAAGACAAAAGGGGACAGGTACTGCGAGAGCAGGTTCGATAAAGTCTCCTATATTCAGAGGTGGTGGACGAATTTTTGGTCCAAGGCCCCGTAAGTATACTATTGATCTGAATAAAAAGGTCAATAGATTGGCAAGGAAAAGCGCTTTAAGTCAAAAATTAAGTAACGGACAAGTAAAAGTGGTAGAAGACTTTACGTTTGATGCGCCACAGACAAAATCATACAAAGAGTTAATCTCTAATTTGTCTCAGACTAATAAGCGTTTGTTGGTAACTGGAGATTTAGATAAGAATCTTTATTTGTCAAGCAGAAATTTGCAGTCTGATAAAGTGATGACAGCAAATGAGCTAAATACCTACTCAATCCTTAATTGTAAAGAATTGATTCTTACTGAGAGTTCGATTAACGTATTAACCGAAATCTTGAAGAAATAGAATAGCTATGTATAAAGAAATACTAGTAAGACCATTAATTACAGAAAAATCAGAAAATCTTTCAGAGAATCTGGTTAAATATTCTTTTGTAGTTAATAAGAAAGCAAACAAGCTCGAGATAAGATCGGCGGTAGAAAAAATGTATAGTGTAACTGTAAAAGAGGTGAATACTATGATTATGCCGGGCAAGTCTAAAGTAAGAAATACAAAATCTGGTGTGCAAAAAGGACGTAAGCCGGATTTTAAGAAAGCAATTGTGACATTATCTGAAGGCGAAGAAATAGATTTCTTCGGAGACATATAAATAAAGACTAATGGCTATTAAAAAGTATAATCCGATAACTCCTGGTCTAAGAACTAAAACTTCTGTAGACTATAGTGGACTATCAAAAAAGAAACCAGAGAAGTCTTTGATAGCAAAAATTTCTAAGTCTGGTGGTCGAAACCGTACCGGTAAGATGACCATGAGGCAACTTGGTGGAGGTCACAAGAGACGTTATAGGGTGATTGATTTTAAAAGGGATAAAGATGGAGTATCTGCTACCGTAGATAGTATCCAATATGATCCTAATCGTTCTGCGTTCATCGCATTGTTAGAATATTCAGATGGAGAAAAACGATACATCATTGCTCCTAATGCTTTAAAAGAAGGATCTAAGGTTGTCTCTGGAAAAGGAGCAACTCCGGATGTTGGTAACGCACTACATTTATCAGATATTCCTTTAGGTAGTACAATACATGCCATAGAAATGACACCAGGTAAAGGTGCTGCATTGGCCAGAAGTGCTGGAACCAATGCGACACTGATGGGCAAAGAAGGTAAGTATGTCGTGATAAAGTTGCCTTCAGGAGAAGTGAGAAGAGTACTGTCGGTATGTAAGGCGACAATTGGATCTACTTCTAATCCAGATCATGGCTTAACTGTATTAGGCAAAGCAGGTCGCAAAAGGTGGTTAGGAAGAAGACCTCGAGTTAGAGGTGTTGCGATGAACCCAGTAGATCACCCAATGGGTGGTGGAGAAGGCCGTGCTTCAGGTGGGCATCCTAGATCACGTACAGGTATTATGGCCAAAGGACAGAAAACAAGAAAGAAGAAATCTTCTGATAAGTTGATCATATCAAGAAGAAAAAAATAATATAGAAAATGGCAAGATCAATAAAAAAAGGACCATACGTCTACCATAAGCTTCTTAAAAAGCTTGATAAAGCGCAAGCTTCAACGAAGAAAACTGTGATAAAAACATGGTCAAGATCCTCCATGATCATTCCTGATATGGTTGGACAGACTATAGCAGTACATAATGGTAAGTCATTTATTCCTGTTTTCGTTACTGAGAACATGGTAGGACATAAGCTTGGGGAGTTTGCTCCTACAAGAACGTTTAAAGGACACTCTGGAAATAGAAGATAATATGGAGGCTACTGCAAAATTGAGAAACTGTCCAATGTCAGCAAGAAAGATGAGATTGGTTGCTGATCTTATTAGAGGTAAATCGGTAGATGAGGCTTTGAATATTTTAAAGTTCACCAAAAAAGAGGCGGGAGAATGGTTGGAAAAGGTTGTTTTGTCTGCAATCTCTAACTGGGAGAATAAAGGAGACTTGGCATATAGTGCAGCTGACTATGATCTTATCGTTAAGACCGCTATGGTTGATGAGGGGACAGCTTTAAAGAGATTTAGACCTGCTCCACAAGGACGTGCACATAGAATCCGTAAAAGGACCAATCATGTGACATTAGTAGTCGAGAACACTATAGCATTAGATAACGAATCTTCGGAAGAAGAATAAAGAATATAAAATGGGTCAAAAAACCAGTCCTATAGGTAATCGTTTAGGAATCATCAGAGGATGGGATTCTAATTGGTACGGAGGTAAAGATTTCGCCAAGAAGTTCGTTGGAGATGTGAAAATTAGAGAATATCTAAATGCACGTATTCCTAGAGGGGGTATCTCAAGAATCGTAATAGAAAGAACCTTGAAAAGAATCACCGTGACGGTGCATACATCTCGACCTGGTATCATTATAGGTAAAGGAGGGCAAGAGGTCGATAGGATAAGAGAGGAGCTTAAGAAGTTAACTGGTTCTGATGTTCAGATTAATATCGTAGAGATTCGTAAACCTGAGTTAGATGCCAGTATAGTCGGGGAGTCAATTGCAAGACAGTTAGAAGGAAGAGTGAATTTTAGGAGAGCTATTAAAATGGCTTTGCAATCAACGATGAGGGCTGGAGCTCAAGGAATTAAAATAAGAATAAGCGGCCGATTGAATGGTGCTGATATGGCAAGATCTGAGGAGTATAAAGATGGTCGTATACCATTGCATACTTTCAGAGCCGATATAGATTACTCTTTGAAAGAAGCACTTACTGTCTATGGTAAGTTAGGGATCAAAGTGTGGATTTGTAAAGGAGAGGTATTAGGCAAGAGAGATCTATCTCCTAATGTCGGAGTAGACCTAAGAAATAAGAGAGGTAACCGAGGGAACCGAAGAGGAAATAGAAGATAATTATTGACTAAAAATTGTATTAGGAATGTTACAGCCTAAACGGACTAAATATAGAAAACAGCAAAAAGGAAGAAATAAGGGACTCGCTCATAGAGGCAGCTCCATATCTTTTGGATCTTTCGGATTAAAAGCTGTTACGAGAGGTAGATTGACAAGCCGACAGATAGAAGCGGCGAGGATCGCCATGACGAGGTACATGAAAAGAGAGGGGAAAGTATGGATTCGAGTTTTTCCAGATAAGCCTATCACATCTAAACCTCTCGAAGTACGTATGGGTAAAGGTAAAGGAGCCCTTGATCACTATGTAGCTCAGATTAAGCCTGGAAGAATCATGTTCGAATTAGATGGTGTAACTAAAGAGGTAGCAGTAGAGGCGTTGAGATTGGCTGCTCAGAAACTTCCTGTATTGACTAAAACTGTAGTAAGAAGAGACTACGCTGAATAGATTTTATTATGGCTACTAAGAAATTTTTAGAATTAAAGGAATTTACGGCAGAAGAGCTTGTCAATGAACTATCGACCACACAAGAGCAGTATGGTAAGATGAAGTTTGAGCATGCAATAAGAGGTTTAGAGAATCCTCTAACACTTAGAGAGGTAAGAAGGGACATTGCAAGACTTAAGACTGAAATAAAAAGACGTGAGTTAGTTGATGTAGATGCATCATCAAGAAATAAAATTAGAGCGAGAAGACGCAGGAACAAATAAAGAAGCACCTCATGGATAAGAATAAAAAAGAAATAGTTGGGGTTGTAACCAGTAGCAAAATGGACAAATCCATTACAGTATTGGTAGAGAGAAGATTGAAGCACCCTATTTACGGCAAGTATATCAGAAAGTCAAAGAAATTTATGGCCCATGATGAGACTAATGACTGTAATGAAGGGGATAAAGTGAGAATTATTGAGTCTCGACCTCTAAGTAGACGGAAGCGTTGGAATTTAGTTGAAATCATCGAAAGAGCGAAGTAATTATGATACAACAAGAATCAAGATTAGATGTAGCTGATAACTCAGGAGCCAGAAGAGTACTGTGCATCAGAGTATTAGGAGGATCTAAAAGAAGATACGCCTCAATCGGTGATACCATTATAGTATCTGTTAAGGAAACGTCTCCAGGAGGTATAAAAAAAGGAACAGTATCAAAAGCTGTTATCGTCCGAACGAAGAAGGAGATCAGAAGAAAAGATGGAAGCTATATTCGCTTTGATGACAACGCCGTTGTGTTGCTCAATACAGCCGATGAGCCTCGAGGTACAAGGATTTTTGGTCCTGTGGCAAGAGAACTAAGAGACAAAGACTTTATGAGGATAGTTTCATTGGCACCAGAGGTGCTTTAAACTTAGATATATGAAAGCTAAAAAGTTACATATAAAAAAGGGAGACCGTGTAATGGTCATCGCAGGTTCTTACAAAGGAATTTCAGGAGAAGTCTTACAAGTTTTTCCTAAGAAATATAGAGCTGTAGTGGATGGTGTTAATATTCAGAAAAAACATCAGAAACCTACAAACGATAACCCTGGAGGTATCATCGAACAAAACGCTTCGATACATATTTCTAATATTATGTTGATCGACTCTAAAACTGGAGAACCAACAAGAATTGGAAGGAAACAAGAGAACGGAAAATCTGTTCGATATTCAAAAAAATCTGGAGAAACTATAGTATAATGTCATACGTACCTAGATTAAAAGAATTTTATAAGAAAGAGGTTACTCCAAAGTTATTGGAGCAGTTTAAATACTCGTCTGTCATGCAAGTGCCAAGAGTAGAAAAAATCTGTATCAATCAGGGAATAGGAGGGGCCACTCAGGATAAGAAGTTAGTCGAGATATCTCTAAATGAGATGAGCCAAATAACTGGTCAAAAAGCTGTGCCGTGTAAAGCGAAGAAATCAGTGTCTAACTTTAAATTAAGAGATGGGATGACTATTGGCGCTAAGGTGACACTTAGAGATAGTAAAATGTATGAATTTTTAGATCGACTAATATCTGTGGCACTACCCAGAGTAAGGGATTTTAGAGGCATTAATGATAAAAGCTTTGATGGTCGTGGAAACTATACATTAGGTGTTAAAGAGCAGATTATTTTTCCAGAGATTAATATTGACAAAGTAAATCGAATCACAGGTATGGATATTACGATTGTAACATCTGCCAAGACTGATTCTGAGGCATATGCGCTTTTGAAAGAATTAGGGATGCCTTTTAAAAATATGAGAAACGAATAATTATGGCCAAAAAATCTATCATAGCGAGAGAAAAAAAGCGCCAAAAAATGGTTGCTAAGTATGCTGACTTAAGAAAAAGACTTAAGGAAGAAGGTCGATGGGAGGAGTTGGACAAGCTACCTAAAAATTCTTGTCCTGTGCGTCTTCATAATAGATGTCAATTGACAGGAAGACCAAAGGGCTACATGAGAAAATTTGGGATCAATAGAGTAACATTTAGAAAAATGGCTCTTGATGGAAAAATCCCGGGATTAACAAAAGCAAGCTGGTAATTAAGAGATATGGCAGTAACAGATCCGATTGCAGATTATTTGACAAGGATTCGCAATGCTCAGAAAGCAGGGCATAGAATCGTCGAAATACCTTCTTCTAAAATGAAGAAGAGCATCACAGAGATACTTTATGATCAAGGATATATCCTCAAGTATAAGTTTGAAGATGGTATACCTGGGTCTATTAAGATCGCACTTAAATATGACAATAAAACTAAACTTCCAGTTATTAGAGAGTTAGGTCGTATTAGTAAACCAGGTTTGAGAAAATATGCTTCTTGTACAGAATTGCCCAGAATAATTAATGGATTAGGTGTAGCCATCATATCCACTTCAAAAGGGCTGATGACGGACAAGCAAGCAAGAACACAAAAAGTAGGCGGAGAGGTTCTTTGCTACGTATACTAAAATTTTATTTGTTATGTCAAGAATAGGTAAAGCACCAATATCGATTTTAAGTGGGGTGACTGTTGATATCGACAAAAGTAATGTCGTAACAGTCAAAGGACCTAAAGGTGAGCTGAAGGAAATTATCCACCCAGATATTGCTGTAAAGCAAGAGGACGGTGAGATAACTTTAGTAAGACCTACCGAGCAAAAAAGACATAAGTCAATGCACGGATTGTACCGATCATTGATCAATAATATGGTCGTAGGTGTAACAGAAGGATATAGAAGAGAACTTGAGTTAATAGGTGTAGGTTATAGAGTTGCCAATACTGGTAATATGTTAGAACTAACATTAGGTTATTCTCACCCTATCTATTTCGTAGTACCATCTGAGATTACGTTGACGACCTCAATGGAGAAAGGAAAGACTCCTAGAGTTGTATTGGAAGGGATTGATAAGCAGTTGATAGGTCAAGTGGCGGCAAAGATCAGGGCATTTAGAAAACCTGAGCCATATAAAGGTAAAGGTGTCAAGTTTATTGATGAACAAATTAGACGTAAAGCTGGTAAGACAGCTGGTAAATAAATAAGGCATGGCTAGTAAATTATCACCAAAACAAAAGATTAAGCTTCGCATCAGAAAGACTATATCTGGAACTCCAGTAAGGCCCAGATTGACGGTTTTTAGAAGCAATAAGGCGATATACTGTCAACTTATAGATGATACAACAGGACAAACCCTAGTGGCGTCATCATCAAAGACAGTTGAAAATGGAGCTACAAAAACAGATACTGCTAAGAATGTTGGCTTAGATGTTGCTCAAAAGGCAAAATCTCAAAACTTAGAATCTGTAGTATTTGAT
>CAZJHC010000124.1:0-9958 GCA_964545645.1 uncultured Saprospiraceae bacterium | reverse complement strand
GTAGTAAGTTGGCTGTACTAAAAGTATGCGGGTCACTAACCAAAATGTTCCATTTTTTCATCTATAAAATGAAATGTCTAGTAAACAATTAAGCAACTTATTTAGCATTTAAGCCGTATTTAATGTGGTCAAGTGATGAATCACAAAAAATAGTTTGATCGTATAACCAACTTTGATAAAACTTTCTATTTTTAGCACTCAAACACGAATTTTATTAACTTCTAAACTGTATAAATTAATAAGACATGCGAAAAATTATTGCTCTGTCGATAGTATTCATTTTGGCTTCATATTTCGGGGCTTTTGATTTGCTTGCACAAGATGCGGCTGCTACAAAGTCGGGATTTCAAGTATTAAAGGAAAAATTCATAGAGGGGGACTGGAAGTTCATGAGCCTCGTATTGGTTTGTTTAATACTCGGATTAGCCTTTTGTATTGAAAGAATTATTACACTTAATATCGCAACCACTAATACTGACAAGCTTCTTAACAGAATTGATGAAAGCTTAGCCTCAGGAGATATCTCTGGTGCTATGGAAGTAGCTAAATCTACTCCTGGCCCAACAGCAAGCGTATTGTACGAAGGCTTGAGAAATGCTGGAGATGGCCCAGAAGCTGTTGAGAAAGCGATAGTATCGTATGGTTCTGTACAGATGGGTCTTTTAGAAAAAGGACTTGTATGGATATCATTATTCATCGCTATCGCACCGATGCTCGGGTTTATGGGAACGGTTATCGGTATGATCCAAGCATTTGATATGATCGAAGCAGTAGGGGATCTCTCTCCTTCAGTTGTTGCAGGGGGTATTAAGGTAGCCCTATTGACAACGGTATTCGGTCTTATTGTAGCGATTATCTTGCAGATCTTTTATAACTATATAGTATCTAAAATAGATGGTATAGTCAATAAAATGGAGGATGCCTCTATTGCACTTGTTGACGTAATGGCAAAGAATAAGGTATTTAAGTAGTCTGTCCTTATTATTTTATAACAATAAAAATAAACAGCTATGTATAGTTTATTAGCTAAAAAAGGACAGTTGTTCGCCATATTGCTTGGAGTTGCAGTAGTAATCATCTACTTGGCTACAGTGATAGGAGGTATAGGTAGTGCTGGATATGATATGTCCAGTGATCTTAATCAGGTGTTAAAGAATAACCCTGATCAATCGTTTGATTTTTTCAATTTGGGATTAAGTCTGACGATAGGACTTGTAGTCATTGCAGCAGCAGCAGCATTATTATTTGGATTATATCAAATGATAAGCTCACCTAAAGATTCTCTCAAAGGGATTATAAGTATTGCGGTAATTGCCGCTGTGTTTTTTGGACTGTATTCTAGTGCAGATCCAGATACAAGCTCAGCGATCAGTAACTCAATTCAAAAGTTTAATATTTCAGAAAATATCAGTAAGATGATATCTGGTGGTATACTTACTACAGCTATCCTCGCAGGTGTGTCATTAGCGACAATGGTTCTTTTTGAAATCTATAATCTCTTCAAGTAATGGCTAAGAAAAGTTCACGAGATAGGTTAAGTAATGAGGTCAATGCTGGGTCTATGGCAGATATCGCCTTCCTACTATTGATTTTCTTCTTAGTAACAACTACAATCGTCGAAGATAAAGGCGTGCTCGTAAGACTCCCGCCTTGGTCAGAAGATGAGCCTGATGTACTCAAGTTTAATAAGCGTAATGTGTATTCTATACTCGTTAATGCTAATAATGATCTGCTCGTACGTGGTGAGCCTAAAGAGGTTAAAGACCTTAAGGAAGGAATCAAGGAGTTTATTATGAATCCTCAGAAGCGAGAAGATCTTGCTGAAAGCTCAAACGAAGCCATTGTATCATTTAAAAATGATAGAGGGACTAAGTACGAGACATATCTCGAAGTGTATAATGAGGTAATGGCCGCATATAATGAACTTCGTAATGAAATTTCTAATGCCAAATACGGCAAAGAATATGAGTACCTTGAAAAATCTCAGAAAGTAGAAGTAAGAGAAGTAATTCCTATGAAACTTTCAGAGGCGGAGCCGACCAAATTCGGAGATGAATAAAAAGTAAGAATATGTCAAAATTTGAGAAAAAACGAGGTAAATCCTCACCAGCCATATCCACGGCATCATTGCCGGATATCATATTCATGTTGCTATTCTTCTTTATGATGGTAACAGTGATGAGAGATTCAAGTCTAAAAGTAGCTGTAATCACTCCGAGTGCAACCGAGCTGACTAAACTTGAAAAGAAATCCTTGGTCAATTATCTCTATATCGGTAAACCTACTCAAGATTTTGCTCAAGAGGCAGGTACCAAACCAAGATTACAGTTGGGAGATAAGTTTGCGGATGAAGATGATATTCCATTGTTCTTAGAAAATCATCGTCAGAAAGTGGACGAAAGACAAAGAGGACTTATTACGTCATCACTCAAGGTTGATAGAAATACTACCATGGGAATAGTTGGAGATGTTAAGACTGCTTTGCGCAAAGCAGGACAATACAAAGTGAACTATTCTGCTAAAAAGAGAGCTGAGTAAATATTATTACAACAGTAATAAGTATACAAGATTGATAGGTGACTACTTCATAGTGGTCACCTTTTTTTTATCGAAGGCGATCCATTGAGGATACTAATTTTTCGTCTTTTTTGATGTATCGCCCTGCCAAACCACCAAATATGATGGAGCCCAAGGGTAAGTATAATCCAGCTTGATCGTTGATGGCAACATGCTCTAATCCCGACATTTCGTTATAATATACGAGCACCGCAATAATAGGCATTAGGATAGCTATTGTTACGGCTATATAAGTCAATCGAAGCTGTAGCTTTCTTTTGTTATACAAAAAGATACTTATGAGCGAGATAAGAGCTCCCAAGCCGACCATCCCTATGAGGAGTGGATTGTCAAATATGTTATATTTCAAATCAGAGAAAATACCTTGGACAGATTGTGAGGCAGTAGCAAAAGAAGTAAAAAAATTGCTGCCGAAGAATCCTGCCGATAACAATAAAAATATACTCTGTAATCGCTGAATCATCTTTTTATTTCAAATTTAGAACATTAGAAAAATATCGATCTATCGAAGTTAAATTATTATTATGCTATCCAAACCAAAACGCCTGAGTTTATGGGAGTATGAGTCGCTTATTGGAAACATCGATGTGTTAATTATTGGTGCTGGCATTGTTGGTTTATTGACAGCACATGAATTAAAGAAAGCTGCTCCTGATAAAGAAATACTAATTCTGGAAGCCAATCACGTTGGTGGAGGAGCCACAACCAAGAATGCTGGATTTGGATGCATTGGATCCTTAGGAGAGATCATGGCTGATAGCGAGACTTATGGCCAGTCAGCTACCATAGAATTGGTGCGTCAGAGAGTAGAAGGCTTACAAAGGTTATTGTCGATAACAGGTAACGATATTATAGGATATAGTGACTCTTTAGGTTGTGAACTTTTTGAGACCAAACAGGACTTTGAATCATGTCAAACGGCTTTGACTCATTGGAATAATCTATTGAAAGATATCACAGGACTTGATAGTACTTTTACCATTAAGACTAATCATAATTTTCGGAATGTATATCCAAGATCTATTATTAATAATGGGGAGGGGCTCCTGCATACTGGCAAACTCTATAAGCGTCTCTTGTCCTTAATATCCTCATCTGGAGTTAGATTGTTAAACGGAGTGATTGTTGATTCTTTTGAAGATCTTGGAGATAGAGTCAAAGTAAATTCGAATGCCTTTAGCACGGCGCTCCATACTAAGCAGTTAATAGTCTGCACTAATGCTTTTACGAAACATATATTGCCTGAAATCGATGTCACACCTTGTCGTAATCAAGTAATCGTTACATCACCTGTAGATAATAGCCATATAGAACATGGGTATCATATGGATCGAGGTTATACCTATTTTAGGTCCATCGGCAGTAGGGTGCTGATAGGAGGGGGGCGCAATCATTATGATGAGGAGTATAACCAAATGTCATATGGCGAGAATGAAGATAACATCGAGTTTTTATCTGCTAAACTGCGCCGAGACATATTGCCAGGACAATCATTTGATATCGACTATCGATGGTCAGGGATACTGACTGGAGGAGCCGAACGACTGCCAATAGTTATGAAGCATAGTGACAATGTAATCATAGGGGTCAGGCTAGGAGGGATGGGAGTAGCTATAGGATCAAAGATTGCGTTAAAAACAGCACAATTGGCCACAAATCTATCGTTATAAACTATATGTCTAGTCTACACCGGTATTGCTTGTTAATCTTGTTGGCTGTATTAAGTCAGTTTGAGCTATTGGGACAGGTAGACTCGACTCTTGATAATACTTATGGCGAGGATTCGTCGGGGGTCCTTATCACTCGAGCAGAAAAAGTGATCTATAGTTTAACTGATGACGGACAGGAGATAGATACCCTTAAAAGAGAAGTTGTATTAATCCAGGATAGTCTCTATATGGGATGTAATTATGCCGTTGTAACTGATCAGATACATGCTTACGCCACTGGGGATATTGTTATCATTCACAAAGATTCAACAGTTATATATGCTGATACACTTAGATATAATGGCCTGCTCAAGATAGCAGTAGTAACAGGAGAGGTTATATTGGATAGCAAGGGAAAAAGACTCAATACGGATCGACTGGTATATAATATTGCAGAAGAAACAGCATCATTCAATACTGGCGGAAAGCTGATTGATGATCAAACTACCTTAGATGCTCTGGCGGGCGTTTATGATTTGACTACGGAGGTAGCTTTGTTTAAAACTAATGTAAGCTATGAGGATACCAGTATGATCGTATTGGCTGATAGTATACAATACAATTATCTACGCAACCAAATAAGATTTTTGGGTCCCACCAATATTATTCAAGATAGCACAACGATTTATACTGAATCAGGGGTGTACAACACAGAGACAGATCAGGCCGTATTGAGCGATAATGTTCAAATAGAGACTGATAATAGAATAATAAGATCTGAACTACTCTTATATGATGGGAACACAAGCATCTACCAAATGTTCTTTAACCCTTCTATTACTCAGGAGGACGGATCTGTAGCTCAAGGAGATACGATCATATATGATGGTCACAAGGAAATCCTTACTCTAATAGGTGATGCAAACTACTTATCAGAGGACCAAAATGTAGATGCTGATGAAATAATCTATAATCTCCAAGATGAGACTTATCAGACTAAAGGGAAGTCTCAAGTGAGTGATGATGGCGCCACCATAGAAGCTGATACTATATTAAAAGCAAATGATGGCAATACTGAAGCTTTTGGCTCTGTCACACTGAGGGATACTTCAGCAGGCAGTACGATCATCTGCGATAGAGTTATCTCGAGTGAGCAACAAAATAAGGCGTTTAGCATGGATGGTCAGCCTCTATTGATATATGAGCTTGGCGAAGGAGATTCTTTGCGTCTTCTGGCAGATACCCTTGTGAGCATAACAATAGATACTGGAGATATATTTATAGCTCAGGATGATGTCAGCCTTCAAATAGGGGATATCACCGGTCGAGCGAATTCATTGGTATACTATAAATCGGACTCTATATTTGTCCTCTATGATAATCCTATCCTGTGGTCTGATAGTACGCAGCTCACGGCAGATACCATAATAATTAGATTAGTAGAAAATAAAATTACAGATCTCGATCTCATTAGTCATGCGTACATCATAGAACAAGATGCTGTTGAATCCTATAATCAGGTAAATGGAGACCAGATAGATTGCAAGATCTCCGACCAATCTCTTGATCATGCTGAGGTGATATCAAGTGCCCAAATGATCTATTTTATAAGAGATGAAAACGAAGATCTGAAAGGAGTTAATATGACTTTGTCGAGTAGTATGTTGTTTGATTTTGAAGAAAATGAAATTGAGACGATTAGATTCTTTAAAAAACCAGAATCAGAGATCACAGAATATCAATCAGGAATGCAATTAAGCAATTTTTTATTAGATGGATTTGAGTGGAGAATACAGGATAAACCACTATTATCTAATTTTGCACTCCTAAAAAAGTAAGTTCCTCAGCAATGAAAAAATTACTGATTGCAATAGTATTGTTACTGATCTCTATAAGTTGTGCAGTGTCTCAACAAGAGTCTTTCGATGAGGCCCTGGGCGATTATAATAATGGAGATTATAACGCTGCTATTATCTTATTGGAGGAACTATTATCTCAAGACCAAGAGTCTACAGAATTGTATTATAATCTGGGATTGTGTTATCTCAAGACTGATCAATTAGGACTGGGCATCGTAAACCTCCACCGTGCGTTGCTTATATCTCCTCAGCATCAGGAGACGCTGGCGGCCCTGAGCATCGCTCAGCAACGTGTATCAACTCCTATTACAGAGATTCCGGATTTTATTCTCAATACTATGATTGTAGACATGGCAAATTCTCTTGATATAGGTACTTGGGCTGTAATCCAATTACTTAGTATCATGATTGTATTGATTATTAGCTATGTATTGTTATTTAGAAATTATAAGAGGGGCTATATGTTTGGTGGGCTAATATTGTTTTCATTGATAGCTTTGTGGTCGTATTATAACGCCGACTTGCGTAAGAATCTTAAGAAGTCATTACATAGTGCAGTGATCGCTCAAGAAAGCACAGATATCTATCAGGGCGCAGATGATAGAAGCGAAGTTATCACGATAGTAGGGGAGGGAGTAGTAGTTGAAATTAAAGACCAACTCAGCGATTGGTACAAAGTTGAACTGAAGGATAAAGATACTGGATGGGTCCAAATAAAAAAGGTGATCACTATTTAGCGATCACCTATATATTAGCTTGTTAGAAGTAAGAGTACAAACAAGTGTTATTCTTGCTCTATACCACCACTTATTCTGTCTTGTAGTTCTTTTAAGTCATCCCACTTGCCTTGAGCAGCCAAGCCAGATTGTTTTGGCCATGTCGTTGGATTAGCTATTTTATATCTACCTCCTGCAGCATCAAGGATACCTCTTAGAGCGTCAAAGTTAGATTCTGCTAATGCTGCAAAGGATGTAATCCCTGCGTTCATCAACAATTCGCTGATCTTAGGACCTATTCCTTCGATCTTTTTTAGATCATCAGGCTTAGCATCCGCTGTTGGTGCTGTCTTGGGAGCTGCTTTTTTAGGCGTTGCTTTGGCCTTGGCAGGAGCGGCTTCTTTCTGAACTGGAGCTGCTGCTTTAGCTGGAGCTGATTTGGCCTTAACTTTAGGTGCATCGCTCACTTCGGCAACCTCACCTTGTATATGGACGAAAGTTCTGTCTTTCCTTCCTTTTTTAAATGTTACAAACCCATCGCTCAAGGCATACAAGGTATGATCTCTACCGATTCCGACATTAACTCCCGCATGAAAGCGAGTTCCTCTTTGACGTACGATGATATTGCCAGCTTTAGCATGCTGACCACCGAATAGTTTCACACCTAATCGTTTACTATTACTGTCACGTCCATTGTCAGTACTACCGACACCTTTTTTATGAGCCATAGTTTATGAATTTATTGCGTCTATTTTAATTTTAGTATAAGACTGGCGATGGCCATTCTTTACTTTATAACCTTTTCTTCTTTTTTTCTTGAAGACGATTACCTTATCACCTCTTTCTTCTCCCAGCACAGTAGCTTTCACACTGGCCGAATCAACAACCGGAGATCCAATAGTAGTATTGCTATCGTCACTAACTAATAATACGTCATCAAATGATAAAGAGTCTCCCTCTTGAGCGTCCAAAAGGTTGACAAATATCTCTTCTCCTTTACTTACTTTGAACTGTTGTCCAGCTATTGTTACTATTGCAAACATGGTAATATCTTGTCTGTCGTTAAAATTGGGCTGCAAAGATAGTCTTATTTAATCTAAATGAAAAGATAATTTCATCAAAAACCAAATTCTCCTGTTGGCGTATACCAGTCTTTGAGCTTAAATTGTTTTTTAAGGTAATTCCCCTCCCTTAGGATCCTTAGTTTAATTTTCTTGCCCTCTTTTAATGACATCAGTGAGGTGATCGTTTCTAAGCTGAGATTGCTAGAGCTTCGACCATTGATTCTTAATAATATATCTCCAGGTTGTAGCCCTGCTTCGGCGGCAGGTGAACCATCGATGACTAAAGATATCATGAACTGTCTTAGTTCTTCACCAAAAGAGACAACACTTAGTCCGCTTTTGTCGTAGTCAAATTCTTTGTTGTATTTTTTACCTCCTTTGATATAAAGTAAGCCTTTGGTATAATCGATATAATAACTGAACCGCCTTAATAATAGATTACCGAGGATTCCATTTCTAATGAGGCCTCTGCCAGAATTATTGGAAAAATAGATGTCCTGAAAACTGGTGATAATATTTTCATAATTATAATCTCCAAATCGGAGAAAGTCACTCTTCCCCATGACGCCTCTGATAGGGCCTGACAAACCAAAACCTACAGTGCCAAGCATCGTCCTTTGTGGGAGCACCAGGTTGGTATCTGTATTAGTATGGAGCAAAAATGGCAAAGCCGCTCCCGTATCTAACAACAGTTTTACATTAATCGGTGTAATAGTAGCGGTAGCAACTTGGCAGTTGAGATAAGGTTTTGATGAGATTATGTCAACTTCTAATTTATTATATTCTGATAGGTCTTTATCAAATGTATTTGGCCGATAAAAGTGAATTTTCCTTTTTCCACTATCTACATGTACGATGAGATTGCTAAAGAAGCTCCCACCTATGATACCGTTCACATCAATTCCAAGCTTTTCTCTTAAGAGAAAATTGTTATTCTTAATGACGATAATATCACGATTAACAGCTGTACAACGCTCGAGTTTTAGTTTGATCTTACGGCTAATATTGGCAGTGATGACCGTATCCAGATCAGAACCAGTTATAAGTATTTCTCTTTCGTAACTAGCTCCGATGGCATCAGCCAACTCACGATCAAAGAGGATCGTATTTTCAGCTCCAGTATCAAATATCATCCTCAAAGGGATAACATTTTCTAATAAGACCTCAACAATCATGAACCCTTGTTGGAGTTCATATCTAAATTCTACATGGTCCTTTTTTCCTAGGAGATCTAAGCCTGGTACTTGGCCTACCACGTCTGCTATAGAGGAGAGGCTTACCAAAAGGCAGAAGAAATATTTTATCGATTTGCTGAATATGCCTGGACGGGTGTTCATCTCCATGGTTACAATATATTCAATATTCATCTTAATGACAACAGAAGGCGATTCAACTAATTATTAGTTGAGCTATATGATTATAAATGAAGAAGCCCTTACTCGGCAACAAGTAAGGGCTTTATTATAAATTTATAGAAAAGTTACTTTACAACACTTACTTCTATTCTTCTATTCTTAGCTCTGCCTTCTGGCGTTTCATTAGAGGCAACTGGATTCTCACTTCCAAATCCATTCGTCGAGATACGAGTCGCATCAATTCCTTGGGAAATAAGACGAGCTTTAACAGCTTCAGCTCTCGCTGCAGATAATTTAGCATTAAACTCTTGACTTCCTGTATTATCAGTGTATCCCTCAACTGCGATACTTACTCCAGTATAAGCTTTTAATATTGATGATAAGTTATCAACCTCATTGACTGATTCTCCTCCGATCACAGCAGATCCAGAATTAAAAGTCAAATTAGTGAAGGTAAACTTGTTGTCACCACTAAGACCACCATCGATAAAGTTCATCATCTGATCTCCTATTGATCCCGATACGAATTCAACTTTGTCCAATGCCGCTTTGGCAGCATCATTGACAGCACCGAAAGCTCCTTTGACTACATCGCCAGCAGCATCAGTCGCATCTCCTACAGCATCAACAGCACCTTTAGTAACAGATTCAGTAGTGTTAGTTACCGTTTCGGCAGCATTGTCAAGAGCATCAACTCCAGTACTACATCCCTGACGACCAAACCATCCTATGGCCAAA
>CAZJHC010000123.1:0-10002 GCA_964545645.1 uncultured Saprospiraceae bacterium | reverse complement strand
AACAGAGCTCATAATGGCGCTCAGAGTTTAAAAGCATTGGAGGCTATCAAATCATCAAATATGGACCAGTTGTGCGTGGATCTTATGTTTGGGTTGATTAAAAGTGATAGTAAAACTTGGGAAGCCAACCTGGTAAGGTTGCTTAGTTTTACTCCAGATCATATATCCTGTTATAATTTGACCATAGAGGAACAAACAGCTTTTCACAACTGGATGAGTAAAGGGAAAATTCAGGAAATATCAGAGAATACTCAGTATGATCAATTTATACGATCGCATGAACTTTTAACCTCAGCAGGATATCATCACTATGAGATATCAAACTTTTGTCTTCCCCATAAGCCGTCTAAGCATAATAGCAATTATTGGTCTCACGGCACCTATTTAGGTGTTGGACCTGGTGCTCACTCTTTTGATGGACTATCCCGTCAATGGAATATTTCCAATAATGCACTATACTTGACAGCTATCGAAATGGACAATTTATACAGTGAGCGAGAGACTTTATCTCAGATCGACTTATATAATGAGTTTATCATGCTCAATTTGAGGCAATCTAAAGGTATCGCAGAGGATGAATTGTTACAGTTTGATGATTTAATCATCACGCATTTTAGTAAAATGAGTGTCGTATTAATAGGCCAAAAACTACTCAATTATAAAGATGGTAGATATTATTTGACAACAGAGAACTGGTACCGCTGCGATGCTATCTGTGCTGACTTGTTTTATGATTGAACAGCTTGTAGTTCATCGATCTGAGCAAGTATTTGTTGAGCATGATCTTTAGTTTTCACCTTGGTAAATATATGCTCAATTACGCCATTACCATCTATTAAAAATGTTGTACGATAAACTCCTGTCACCTCTCTACCCATAAATTTTTTAGGACCCCAGCAGGCATAATTATTTATAATCTCCTTTTCAGGATCTGCGACAAGCGAGTATTGAAATTCATACTTGTCGATAAATTTTTTATGCTTTGTATATTTATCTGGACTCACCCCTAATATGTCATATCCCGCTTTTTGCAATTTGCGATAATCATCTCTAAGGCTGCAGGCTTCTTTTGTACATCCAGGTGAATCATCCTTAGGATAAAAGAAAAGAATTAATTTTTTACCTGTGAAATCAGCAAGACTGATTGGATCACCATTTTCATCTACTGACTCAAAATGAGGAGCTTTGTCCCCTACTTGAAGTGTGGTCATACTCAATTATTTATCAATAAAATGGGAAACAGATCATTTTGTTTACCATTTTGGAGACAAAAATTAAACAATTTAGTAGCGTACGGTTCTTTGCTCTGTCTTTGTATTGCCTCTTGAGTCAGTAACTTTAATCATTATCTCATGAGTTTTTGGATTAGGATATCTTATAACATCGTGCCATACTGAGTTGTCTTTAATATCATGCTGACATAGTTTCCACTCATCGTCTATCAACAATTCAAATTTTAAATGATCACGAGAATAGGCTGGATCAAAGTTATCGGTCATGATAAACTTGAGCCGGCTGCTACTTTGATTTGGAAGGCTTATGATTCTAATTTTAGGAGGTATTGTATCGTAACCTAACCAAAAAGTCTCAAGCTTATTAGTAAATGTTACTAGACCGATACTATCTATGACTTTCCCCCCAAGACTGATGGCCTTGCCATTATTGTCAGTATAAGCCAGTAGTGCTTTGTTGAGGGACTTAGTTTCATGATTGTTATAGGTGATTTTGATATGTCTAAATAAGGGTACAAGCGTATGAGATTCAAATGCTAAGGTATCAGAATAGCTATCAATAGCGATATACTCTGGTTTGTCAACTAAACCAGGTGAGGCTTCCCAATTATAATTTCCTTTTTGACCTCTTAAGTTATCAGTAGGGAGCACTTTAAGGTAGGAGCTATCAATGCGACTATGGAAGGATGAGTCATCCATGCTTTTTATCAGAGAGAATGAAATGGAAGAACTGTTGCCTTCATAATCATAAACATCCAAATCTAAAGAAATGGGGACTACATCAGAATTAATAATTTGACCATTATATAAAGTAGTCTCATAGATTCCTAACGGGTTGGTATCTGATTTGAAGCATTTAGAAATGTATTTATTATTCCTTTTTGCTTCATAATCCATGTGAGCATGAATATAGCGACTGTGCTCAAATGAGATGCTGTCCATCCTATATTGATAGATGACATCGCCATTGTTTTGGAGGGTTACGCCATAGACGCCATTATGATTGCTAGCTCCATTCATTGTATCATAGGCATGGATACCTACTCCAACTATGACGCCATCAGATGCTATCGTTTTTTGATTCAGACTATACTGGCCAGGGCTAGATTCATACGCTTTATAATATTTTTTGGTATAAATTTCGCCATCCGGATTGAGATTATAAATCATTACCCCCTTGATGGTAGGCCTCAGTAAGTCAACTGGTTTTAACTCAAATAGTGAGGGGTTAATGGGCGTTTCAGAATCTGTTTTTCGTATTTCAAAATGCAAGTGTGCTCCAAATGACCTTCCGGTATTGCCAATGATTCCTATATAGTCTCCTCTCTTTACTTTGAGACTTGAGGGCGTTGGATAATGCTCTATTTTGTGTTGCCGTTTTTTTATCAAAAGGTCGGATATGTATGCTTGTATGTCATTATTAAAATGATGCAAATGCGCATAAACCGAGGTGTATCCACTGTCATGATCTATGTACAGGGCATTTCCATAACCATCCGGTTTGACATTAATTCGACTTATATATCCATCAGCGACGGCATATACTGTATCATACGGTACTCCCCGATATTGCTTATAATCTATACCGGCATGAAAATGAGCTGATCGTGGTTCGGCGAAAGAACCAGATAATCGGGTATCATAACTCACAGGTGATCTGAACAAGTTACTGTCTTGAGTCATCACTATATTGCTCAGGCAAGCCAAGAGTAGAGTTGCTATTAATTTGACCCTTCCTATTCTAACCAATTGACAGTCAATTTTAACTTGTTAAGTAATGTTGATAAGGTGTTATAGGGGTGCTCTTGGCCTGATTCAATGGTATCTTGAATTCGGGAGTCAGCGTCAATATTGTGTTTAATAATTGATTGAATGTTTTGCAGAAGTCTGGATCGCATGATTTTTACTCTCTGAATCTTTCTTTTTGGGAGCAAGGTCTTTGAGTCTTTAAGATGATTAATAAATCGCTCTATATGATGGGGCACTTTACTCTTAAAGTCTTGATCGATTGAAGAATGCTTGCAAACAGGGATCTGCCATTGTTGATCATTGCTTCTACTGAGGTGCATGGCCAATTCATAATCTCTTGCTATCTTTTGAGCCGATTGAAGTTGGTCTCCATCCGCCTTATGGATGACGATTATATCAGCAATCTGTGTGATGCCTTTCTTGATACCTTGGAGGTCATCACCTGCACCTGGCAACAATAGTAATAGGACGCAATCGACAAAATCTGTAATGGCATGCTCCGATTGACCTACTCCGACAGTTTCTATTATAATCAGCTCGATACCAGCTGCTTCGCACATAATAATGGCTTCAAAAGTCATGGCATGAGTACCTCCGAGGTGTTTTCTGCTTGGGCTCGGTCTCAGGAATACACTTTTATTTTGACTGAGGCTTTGCATCCGGGTTTTATCACCCAGGATGCTCCCTCTGTTGTCTATACTGCTAGGATCAATAGTAAGTACGGCTGCCGTATGATGATGCCTTAATAGGGTAGGAGTTATATTTTCTATAAATGTGCTTTTTCCTACCCCCGGAGAACCAGTAATTCCTATCCTAAGACTATCAGTATTGACTTGTTCGCAGGCTATTAAGATGTCGGTAGCTATCCGTTGGTGATCTGGATTGTCACTCTCCAAAAGTGTAATCGCTTCAGCAAGTATAACAAAGTCACGATTGTTGATGATGCCATTAATATACCATGAGGCTTCTCTTATCTTATGAGAAGGACCACTTAAAACTTGATTAAGATTTGGATTGATAGTCTTCAAGTAACAATCAACTAGTTATATAATATGAGCCTCAAAACTACATATAATAAAAAATTATAACATCTCTATATCATATTGATTACAAATAATAATAATGGAAGCGAATACCCCAAATTATTAATGAATTAGTATGTAGTTTTCTCTAAACTTGCAAAACCCTTCAGAGAACACCATGTTCTTAAGAAGAATGGTGAAAAGAATCATGATATGTCTGTACAGAAAATATATTTAGACAATAACTCTACGACACCCTGTGATCCACGGGTTGTCGATGCAATGCTTCCCTACTTCCATGATCACTTTGGCAATGCTGCCAGCCGTAGTCATCCATTTGGGTGGGAGGCTGAAGAAGGAGTAGATTATGCTCGAGAACAAGTCGCTAAACTTATTAATGTAGATTCTAAAGAAATAATTTTTACTTCAGGAGCTACCGAATCTGATAACCTTGCGCTCAAAGGAGTATTTGAAATGTATAGCAGAAAAGGCAATCATATCATCACGCTACAGACAGAACACAAAGCTGTATTAGATTCCTGCAAGAAATTGGAAAAATTGGGTGCTGATGTAACCTACCTATCGGTCAATAGAGATGGACGAGTAGATTTGGAAACATTGGAGGCAGCAATTACAGATAAGACCATCCTTATATCTGTCATGTGGGCTAATAATGAGACTGGAGTAATCCAACCCATGAAAGAGATAGGAGATATATGTGCTAAGCATGGTATATTATTCATGAGTGATGCCACACAAGCGGTTGGCAAGATACCAGTAGATCCAAAAGCAACAGGTGTTCATCTAATGGCTTTTACTGGCCATAAGATGTATGGTCCCAAAGGGGTAGGTGCTCTTTTTGTTAATAGAAAGAATCCACGTGTTAAAGTTACAGCGCAGATAGACGGTGGTGGTCATGAGCGTGGGATGAGATCGGGAACCCTCAATGTGCCAGGAATCGTTGGGCTAGGGACAGCAGCCGAATTGGCTCGTCTAGAGATGGACCAAGACGCTCAGAGATTGTCCAAATTGAGAGATAAACTGGAAAAAGGACTAATCGAGAATCTCGAAGAAGTATATATCAACGGAAATGTAGAACATAGGATGCCTCATGTAACTAATGTCTCATTCAAGCATGTCGAAGGCGAAGGTCTTATGATGACGTTTAATCAAAACATAGCTGTGTCATCAGGAAGTGCCTGTACGTCAGCATCATTAGAGCCATCTTATGTACTAATGGCGCTGGGTCTAGGAGATGATTTGGCCCATAGTAGTATAAGATTTAGTTTGGGCAGATTCACAACGGATGAAGAGATAGATCTCGCTATTGATATGCTCACAAAAGGAGTGAATCATATGAGAGATTTAAGTCCTATCTGGGAGATGTATAAGGAAGGAGTAGACCTGGAGGCAGTAGAATGGTCAGCACATTAGAATTGAAATAATTAAGGAACTCAATAGTTATTATTTTTGTATTAAAATAAAATAGGACAAATGGCTTATTCAGAAAAAGTACTGGAGCACTTCAAGAATCCAAAGAATGTCGGAACTCTTGATAAAACTAAAAACACAGTAGGAACTGGGTTGGTTGGTGCACCAGAGTGTGGAGATGTCATGAGATTACAGATAGAGGTAGATGAATCTTCGCAGACCATTAAAGATGCTAAGTTCAAAACATTTGGATGTGGCTCTGCTATAGCTTCCAGTTCATTGGCTACAGAGTGGCTAAAGGGCAAGTCTATTGACGATGCCATGAAAATAGATAACATGGACATAGTTGAGGAGTTGGCATTGCCACCAGTCAAGATCCATTGTTCTGTGTTAGCAGAGGATGCCATCAAAAGTGCCATCAAAGATTACAAGACTAAGAATAACTTAGAAACAGCTTAGATCGGCCAAAAGGATAGTCCTTTTCATTCATTCAATTCAAAATTACAGTTGCCATGTTATATGTAGCTGAAAGTGCGAAGGAAAAAATATCAGAACTCAAGTCTGGCGAAGCGCTCACTGATGAGTTCTTTATAAGAGTCTCTGTGACCAGCGGAGGATGCTCAGGGTTGACCTACAATATGGATTTTGACAATGAATCCAAAGAAGGTGATCAAGTATTTGAGGATAATGGAGTTAAAGTAGTTACGGATTTGAGGAGCTTCCTGTATTTGTGCAACACCACACTGGAGTTTAGTGGGGGACTTAATGGGAAGGGTTTTTATTTTAATAATCCAAACGCAGCAAGAACCTGTGGCTGCGGAGAAAGTTTCGCCGTATAGGATTGGTCTAATAAATCTTTATATCCCAATAAAAAGGGATATTCTCATCAATAAAATGGATGTTTTTAACCCTGAGGAGGTTTTCGGAATGATATTGGTATATTTTTGTGTCAAGCGTAGAATGTGGAAGTATACCAGTTTATAGCACCAGCCTTATCTCTCTACTATATATATCGTATAGTGGCAGAACTGCGTCAACGCCGCAAGTTCATATTTACCAATGTCATATGGTTAGGCTTTTGGTCTGTGATTGCTGTGTTGGGTGTCGTGCCTCATGAGTTTTCTACCCAATTGGCCAATATCTTGGGTATTAAAAGCAATATCAATGCGATTATTTTTGTCTCCTTAGCTTTTGTTATAGTATTGGCATTTTATCTATCAGCCAAGATTGATGCTATGGATCGAAAGATCACTGAGTTAGTCAGACAATTGGCCTTGGATGAAAGCAAAATTAGAGATTTAGAACGTAGAAGGATTAACAAGCTCATCGAAGAAGAAAAGACCAAGCTTATCAATAAAATTTAAGGGCTAGCATAATCCAGGTGTTATGAAAGTCTTATTTCTGCTCGAATATTATCACCCTCACATAGGAGGCGTGGAAACACTATTCAAATCATTGGCCGAGGAACTTGCCAAAGAAAACTCGGAGGTGATAATAATCACTAATCAATTTGATGAGCATTTACCTACCAAAGAAGTCGAGTCAAATATCACCATACGACGGTATAATTTTTTGAATAGATATGTATTCACTTTTTTTGCTTGGATACCAGCGCTCTGGCATCTGAGGGGAGTTGATATCATTCATACTACTTCGTATAATGCGGGATTGCCTGCATGGATAGTATCAAGACTATGTGGCAAGAAGATAATCATAACCTTTCATGAGTATTGGGGGAATCTTTGGTTCGAACTGCCTTGGCTCAATGGGGTAAGCCGTCGATTGAATAGTATGTTTGAAAAGGTGCTATCGAAATTGCCTTTTGACAAAATTGTCGCAGTATCTGATTATACCATGATGAGCCTGCAAAAATCTGGAGTAGACTCACATCGCCTTAAGAGAATTTATAATGGTATAGATTACAATGAATTCGACAAGAGGTCAACCGAGGTTAGACCTGATGGCGCTACTTTTCAGTTTCTATATTTTGGCAGAGTAGGGTATTCCAAGGGGTTAGATGTACTTATTAAGGCCATTTCCTATATTCCTATTGACCTTGATTTTGAATTATGTTTGATTCTACCTGATGAGCCTTTACTGAAGAAGATTACAGAATTAATAGATACACAACAACTTGCATCAAAGAAGATCAAAGTAGTAAGTAGCCTTAGTTTCGACAAACTGAAAACCTCCATTTCCAAATCAGACTGTGTGGTCATCCCATCTTATAGTGAGGGCTTTTGTTTCGCTGCCGTTGAGACAATGGCTATAGGAACGCCCATAATCAGTTCAGGCAGAGGAGCCTTATCGGAAGTTGTTGGTGGGCAGCATATCGTTATGACACAACACGATCCTGAGACACTGGCTAGTTGTATGCAACGAGCTATGGTTGGTGATTGGGAGGAGACTGTAGTTAGAGAATTTCCTTTGCATGTGACAGTAGATCAGTATATCGAACTCTACAACGGCCTAATCTAAGATGCCTTCATCTTTAAAACTATAATATCCGCTCTGACTTACAATAATATGATCTAAGACCTTGATGTCGAGCAATTCTCCAGCTTTGTAAAGTTTTTTAGTCAAGTTGATGTCCGCCTTACTCGGATTATTGCCTCCACTGGGATGATTGTGATAGAGTATGATACGAGAGGATAAGTTGACTAGAGGAAGTTTAAAAACCATCTTGGGATCTACTATTGTCGAGCTTACACCACCTGAAGAAATTCGCTCTTTAGTGATAACATAATTCTTATTATTGAGTAGAACGATCCAAAATTCTTCATGGTTGAGGTCTCGTAGATATTGGGACATCACGTGATATGCATCATCGCTACTGGTTATTTGTACATTTTTTCTTTGCGGTTCAGCCTGGCGTCTTCTTCCTAATTCCAGTGCAGCTGTGATTGTGACAGCTTTTGCCTTACCGACTCCTTTGAATGATAAAAAGAAGTCCAGACTCTTACGCCCTAAGTTATTGAGTGATTCTGCTTCAACTAATATTCTTCTGGAGAGTGATACGGCAGATTCGTTTTTTGATCCTGACCCCATAATAATAGCGAGCAACTCAGCATTGCTAAGATTTTCTTTGCCCTTAAGCATTAGCTTTTCCCTTGGCCTGTCTTCTTCAGCCCATGATTTTATAGAAGTAAGTTCTGACATGAGTATTTTAATAATATGCTATATTAAAAAATGAACTGTTGCACTATGATACGGTTAGACTGTCATATATTCAAGCAACAAACAAAATCGAATTGTTATGTCTAAAGGAAAAGTAGCAGGTAAGGCTCCAATTAGGGTAGAATTGCAAAAAGGAGAAAAGTATTTTTGGTGTAGTTGTGGTGAGAGTGCTAATCAGCCTTGGTGTGATGGGGCACATAAAGGGTCTGATTTTTCGCCAGTGATGGTTACTGTCGAGGAATCAAGGATGTACTCTATGTGCACTTGTAAGCAGTCTGCAAGGCCCCACTTTTGTGATGGATCGCATAAAGAATTGTAATTATTAAGGGCTAACTATACTGAGTCTCTAATTTTTATCTCTGCGGAGGAACAGATGGGCGAACCTCTATTTTGCTAGGCAAAGTCCTGGGGTGCATATTTAAGAGATCTACAACTATTTGACCAATATCTTCAGGTTGTATTTTCCAAGCATCTTTTTCGCCAGGAACATGATTGTTAAAGTAGGTAGCAACGCTACCGGGCATTATGGTACTTACCTTGATACCATGTTTTCTAAGATCTAACATCACTGCTTGAGTAAATCCGACAACGCCAAACTTGCTTGCATTATAAGCAGAGCCATTGGCAAAAAAATTGGTGCCTGCCAAACTTGCCACGGATATAAAATAACCCTTCGACTCTTTGAGACTTTCAAGTGCCGCTTTTACTGTGTAAAAAGTCCCGGATAGATTAATATCAATGACTTCGTTCCATTGTTGGATCGACAACTCTTCGATACTTTTAAAATGTCCTATTCCAGCATTAGCGATGACTATATCCAACTGGCCCCACTCCTCTATTATACGTTGGACTGCCCTAACTTGATCTTCTGGATTTCTAACATCTGCTACTATAGCTATGCAGGAGTTTGTAACCTGGCTATTGAGTTCATCTGCAGCCTTGGTTACTGCATCATTGTTTCTGCCGCTGATGGCAACTTTGGCTCCTTGTAGTATGAGCTTTTGGGCGATGCCAAGACCGATACCCTTTGACCCTCCAGTGATAAATGCAATTTTATTATTGATACTCATATTCTTATCAACACAAATTATTCTGGAAAGTTATTTTGAATCCAACATATAACTGACTCAAGTTGCATATCGGTCAAATCATCTTGCAGGGACTCAGGATAGATTGACCTATCGGGTGGCATACCTCTGGACGGATTTTCACGAACATCTATAACTCTTTCAACAAAGCTACCTTCGCTTATGGATCGTTCTAACCCACTGAATGTGGTATAATCTCCTGGGACTCCTCCAGCTCCATTATGACATCCACTATAAGCACAAGTTTCATCTATGATCTCCTTAATAACTGTATTATAAGTGACCTCTTCGTCGCAACCACTG
>CAZJHC010000122.1:0-10014 GCA_964545645.1 uncultured Saprospiraceae bacterium | reverse complement strand
ACCTAACTGTAATTATTTAATAGGTATTTGCACCATTTCATTCTTTTGCATCATTAATGATTACAATCTTTTTCAACCATGGATGTACTTTTTTATTCTGATCTGTATTACCATTTTGATTACTCGGAAGGCAAGTTATGGGATATTTCTTTCCTCCATCAAGTACATTCTAATATGCGTCTATTTTTGGGCAGGTGTTAGCAAATTGAATGATAATTTTCTATCGTTTGGTGGAGTGAGGATAATTTCCTTTTTTCTTCCAAATGCTTATAAGGAATTTTTAGTTTCCAATCCTTCCTTAGCTATCATAATTCCGATTATTGAGATTGGATTTGCGCTAATTCTTCTATCCAAATTGCAAGGGAAAGTACTCGTCTTAATAGCGTTGCTAATACATGGGTTAATTATCGTATATGTAAGTCCATTGAATGAAACAATGGGAAACAGTGTAGTTATTCCATGGAATATTCTAATGATAATTTTGGTTTATAAAATCAGGAATGTTCGGATTTTTCAATTATATAAAGTAATTGAAAAGGATTATTTCAAATTAGCGTTTTTCAGTTTAATAGCCTTTTCGCCAGTCTTAAACCATTTTGGTCTATTAAATAATTACTTATCATTTAACCTGTATTCTTCAAAAGGCACCTATCTATATGTTGCATACTCGGACGAAGTGAAATTAAAAATCAGAAAAGCTGAAAGAGAGTCATTCCCAAATTCAATAATATCCGAAAACATATCTGGAGGAGAAATTATTTCTATTAATGAGTGGTCTATGCTTGAATTGAATATTCCAGTGATTCAAAGTGATATTACAAACCTCATCATTCTTAGGCACTTTTGCCAATATGCTACGAATGATAGTTCGGTTTATGTGATAGCCTCAAAAAAACCATATGATCTAATTCACGATTCAAATGAGTTTCAGATAATGCCGTGTAAACGAATAAAGTGAATGTCATAGTTGACCCTTATACCTAATCGCCCTCACACTGTAGGAAGGATAATCCATATAGGTTTGTCTCATGCTTAATATTACATAGCAAATGGTTTTCCATTTTTCAGCTCAATACTCCTTTGTTCTGATCATTTGGTTCGAGGAGATCCCACATGTTTCCATATAAATCTTCGAAAACGGCGACTCGGCCATACTCCATGTGCTCCGGAGGACGCACAAAAGTAACTCCCCGGGATAAGTACCTATGATAATCTCTCTCAAAGTCATCGGTGAACAAGAATAGAAACACCCTACCACCAGTTTGATTGCCTATGCTCTTGGACTGATCGTCATTGGCCGCTTTGGCTAGGAGCAGACTGCACTCTGTAGCTCCTGGAGGCGCTATGAGCACCCATCTCTTGGTCTCGCTCAGCTTAGTATCTTCTATCAATCGAAAATCCAGAGTCTCAGTATAAAACTTGATAGCATCATCGTAATCCTTGACGACCAATGCTATATGCGCTATTTTTTGCTTCATGTGTTTAATTCTTAACCGTTCGTAATCGATCGATGACGTCGATGCTCACCCAGTAGATATCTTCATTGCTCGTATATAGAAGGTAGTTCCCATCAGCCGTTACAAATGGGCATAATTCATGATTGACTGTATTGATATCTGGTCCCATATTGACAGATTGAGACCATGAACCATCATCAGTTTTAAAACTGACATATAGATCTCCTCTACCTAAGCCTTCATCTCGGGTAGAGCAAAAAATCATATATCGTTCTTGCGGATCGATAAAGACATCTGCCTCATAGTCAACCGTATTAATAGCGTCTCCCAGACGTACGGGTTTCTGAAAAATACCGTCGACAGACTCAGAATAATAGATGTCTTGGTCATAAGATCGATCATCAGGAGCATCTCGATTGGAGGAGAAGTACATAGTCCCTTCATTGGTAAATGATATATAATATTCATTGCCAGTAGTGTTGATCTGAGGACCTGCGTTTAAGGGCTCTGACCAACCATCTTGAGATCGCTCTACATACCATATATCATGGTCTTGTTTCGGTTCACTGTTGCCATCTAAGGGTCTCTGAGAGATGAAATATAGTCTTTGCTCATCTGGTGACAAGAATGGATCGTTGTATCCCCATCTCTCATGACTCAATATGGTCTTGGGCTTAGACCATTGATTATCAATAAGTTGAGTAAATCGCATTTCTGCTTTTCCATTGATATCTACGCCGTAGTAAAATTCATCACCAGCCTCATTGAATATGGATCCATATTCATATTCTTCTATTGAGATAAAATTAGGGGCAAATATCTTTTTTATCATATCAGGCTTCTTCTGACCAAAGTATGTCCCTTCTGCTACCATCGTTCTTATCAAGGTGGAGTCTGCACCTAAAGATTTCAGTAGTGAGTCGATTTGAGTAGCACCTATATTATGGGCAATCTCGAGAGCGGTACGTCCTCTGTCGGTTTTAGCATCAATATCGACTCCTTGATCGATTAGCTTTTTAATGAAGAGATTGTTGCGTTTAAGTATGGCTAACTCGAGTAGAGACGCTCCATAGGGTGTTACCCAACTTGACTTGGTTTGAGAGTTTGTTACAAGATCAAAATATGCTTCGTTATCATACTCTATGGCGACATGCATCGCCGTCTTTCCCTGATGATCTTGACTATTGATAGCTATATTCTGATCAATAAGGTAATCAAATACTTCTTGCTGACGACAAGCTACTGCCCAGTGCATCAGTGTCCTACCTCTATTATCTTGTATGTCTATGGGAGTATCATGGAGCATGCTATCGAGTCTCTGAACGTTACCTTGACAAGCCGATCGAAAGATATTTTGGGCATGACTGTCATATGCATTGATTGTCAATAATAGAACTACTATTCGGATGATGTTCATGATACAATGCTATTTTTTTGAGTAAAAAAAAGGTCTACGTATATACATAGACCTTGATATTAAGAAACTCTTTTTTTGGTGTCCTACTTCTGTACCTCGGTCGTAGTTGGTGTATATATTCCAAAGGTTAATACATTAATTAATCCATCAACAAAAGTATGTTTGATAGTTACTTGGTAATTGTCAACATTTCCTGCGAGTTGATAGTGGTCAGATTGTTTGCCTTTAGCGAGCCCCCCAATGAAATAGTGATTTTTGCCAGTAATAGTTGCCCCTGTCTGCGGCCCATCTCCGACCATAAAAGTGTGTGAATAGCACGATGATAGGCTTATCATCAATGCAAATAGTAACGCCGTGTAATTAAATTTCTGCTTCATGCTATGATTTTTAGGCAAGGTAACTAACGCATGATAAGTGGTGATCTAATACCATAAGATTAATAGGCTTTTAACAATAGAGGATCACATCTTGAAACTATTTGTTAAGCATATTCTAGCTCTTTCTCGCTTAAGTCACTCTTTCGAAGACTTTTGATATCCTTCTTATAATTCTGATTGACCACCCAAGGGCCGGAGGTTCCTTGCTTAGGTAGTTGATGTATCCCCCTCTGAAAATATCCCGAGCTGAAATCAACAAATGGAACTTTCTCTATATGATCATCCACCAATCGAGGAGTACAGGAAGCCGTTCCGATACTATCCATATGATTTAAGAGTCTGCAGACATACTCACTGGACAAATCACACTTAAGAGTCCATGACGCATTGGTATATCCAAAGGCCAAGGCCATATTGGGGATGTCTTGTAACATCAATCCTCGAAAGCATAATAAGTTTGACGCATCTTTCTCTTGAGTATCTATAGTCAAAGTCATACCACCTAATAGTTGCAATTCTAATCCTGTGGCACATACTATTATATCTGCTACTATGCTTTGCCCCGACTTAAGTTGAATCGAATCTGACGTGATGCGCTCTATATGATCAGTAACGATCTCAGCTTTATTTGCCTTAATTGCTTCAAATATATCTGCCTCTGGTACCAGGCATAGGCGTTGCTCCCAAGGATTATAATGGGGCGTAAAGTGCTTCTTTAAGTCTTCCTCATTTTCCAACTCCTTCTTAACTCCCTTGAGTAAAAATTTTGTCATCGTCTTGGGCCATCGCTTACAAGCGTTATAGACCAATATGCTCATATTGATGTTCTTCCATCTGATGATTTTATACGCCCACATAGCCGGTAATAAGGCTCTAAGGAGATTAGCAACCTTGTCTTCTCTTGGAGCGGACACCATGTAGGTTGGAGATCGCTGGAGCATCGTTACTTTTTTAGCTTTTTTAGCTAATTCTGGAACTAAAGTCACGGCAGTTGCTCCACTACCGATTACGACGATGTTCTTACCAGTATAGTCCAAATCATTAGGCCATTTCTGCGGATGTATAAAGTGACCTTGATAGTCATCTATGCCTTCGAAATCGGGGGTATATCCATGATCATAATTGTAGTATCCTGAGCAAGCATACAAAAAATTGCAGGTGCACTCTGTCGTGGTGCCGTCAACAGAGTTTTGTATGGTAATGGTCCAAGTAGATTGAGTGGTAGACCAGTTAGCTTTTATTGCTTTGTAATTATAGACTATAGATTGATCTATGTCATACTCCTTAGCGGTTTCATTGATATATTGGAGTATGGCAGGACCGTCAGCTATGGCCTCTGGGTCCGTCCATGGTTTAAAACTATAACCAAGTGTATACATGTCAGAATCTGATCTTATACCAGGATAACGAAACAAATCCCAAGTTCCTCCCATAGCTGCTCGTGCTTCGATGATGGAAAATGTCTTATTGGGACATCGCTGCTTAAGATGGACTGCGGCAGAGATGCCAGAGAGCCCAGCACCGATAATGAGGACATCGACAGTTTGATTGGGTTGCATATAAGGATGTTGTGCTTTCGAAAAAAGTTAATATAACTCAATTGGTTGACAGTCAGGGCTATAGGAATCAACAATAATTGTCCATTATGTCTGGGAGTTGGCCTTAAGGAAGATAGAGAAATCTTCCACTCCAATTCGGTCTGATATCTATAATGCGTTCAGAATTTTGAACTGCAGAGCAACTCGACGCATATCAGCTCGAGCAAGCAGATCTTGGCGGGCTTAAGGAGCCCTAAGGATATAGAGCTTAGTAGTTGATCATGATCATAGAAACAATATGCGGTCGCATACTTCAGATAAAATCGAGCGACAATATCATTGGCAAGTCGGATTATTAATTTTTCTGTATCTACTGTATCATCCCTTTTTTATATTGTATAATCAAATGAATATTACCTAACATAAGGAATGCAGGTACTTGTTTATATGTCTTTATTACTCTTTATCGCTGGTGATGCGATAGATGATCATGCGATCTATCTATCAGTAATAGAGATGGAGCAAGTTGATGATGGTCCTGTAGCTATGACTATCAAGGTGTTTAGAGATGACCTCATCGACGCTTTACGGAATGCTAATCGAGATTCGTTAGAGTCGACTATGGAAGACCTGCATGACCTGGAGGTGACCAATTATTTTAATGAACACATCGATTTTCATCCAGACCCGGCTCAGGATATACGGATGCTCGGGTATACGGTAGAAGGCGATTCGTTTTTTATAAATTTTGAGTTATTGAGATCTTTGGAGTCCATCAGTGGCTGTGAGGTTTCATACTTCTTCGAATTATTTCCTAGCCAAAAGAATATATTGAAGGTAACAGCCAATGAGAAGAAGTCCTATAAAGTCTTAAGTATAAAGAATCCAATAGCTGAAATGGAGTAAAAATAGAGGCCTCCAATATCATGAAGGCCTCCGATGCTGATGGTAGCTTAATTAGGCAACACAACGGTATCTATAACATGGATAATTCCATTCGTTCCTTTGAGATCTGTCGTGGTGATTTTGGATATTCTGCCTTGAGTATCGGTAAGGATGACATGTTTACCTTTCATCGATGCCTCTACTGTGTCGCCTTGTACCGTTGAGATGGCGAACTTGCCTCCAGCAGCTTTTATCGCAGCTATAAGACTCTCAGCTGTCACTTCAGTAGGTATCACATGATAAGTCAACACATCGATCAATTTTGATTTATTGGCAGGCTCAAGTAAGCTGGAGACGGTTCCTTCAGGTAATCTGTCGAACGCCAGATTAGTTGGTGCGAATACCGTGAATGGACCTTCGCTTTGGAGTGTAGAGACCAGACCTGCAGCTTTAACGGCGGCTACTAATGTTGTATGTACCTCAGATCCAACAGCAATGTCGACGATGTCTTTATGTTGGCTAAAGGATTTTACTTCTTTGTGATGCTTCTTAGATGATGAACATTGTGCAAGTAAGGAGGTGCTGCCTAAACCGGCAATCATGATGAAAACAAAAATTACATTTTTCATAGAATAATAATCTTGAATTGAAGTACAATGACTTCGGGTTTGATAAGATGATTTACGATAGCATATACCGAACCAACGGATGTTTGGATTTTTTGAATCAAAAAAATCTGAAATTTTCTTCGAATGAACAATTGCACTATACAGTAGTTAAATCCCCATGTTGTCTGAAGAACAATATCACCTCTTGTGCCAACAGGTTATGTCACAAGATCAATCGTGTATAGGGAATCTCTATGATCTATACGGTCGTGCTTTGTATACGCAGATATACCATATCATCGGATCTGAGGAACCTAGCGTAGAGATTCTACAAGATACTTTCGTTAAGATCTGGTCAAAGGGATCAAGCTATGATCCTGAAGAAGGTCGACTATATACATGGATGCTTCGGATAGCAAGAAATGGCGCCTTAAACTATGTCAACTCCAAAGCTTCGAAAAAAGCTCATAAAACCCAAGGAGCTGAAAACTTGGTATATATAGGGGATAACAATAGAGAAGTATATCAACGAGAAGCTCTTGATTTGCCAGCAAGTATGAACAAAATTGATCAAAAATATCAGGAGGTTCTCAGTTATATATATCTCAAGGGCTATACCCAAAAGGAAGTAAGTGACGAGCTCAATATCCCTCTTGGAACAGTCAAATCCAGAGTAAAAATAGGATTACGTGAGCTTCGTAAAATCTATGAATACAGAGCTACAGAAGTAGTATTGTTGGTAATCTTTATATTAAACTCTGTATCATGATAGAGGGAATTGATAAGATATTGAACTCGGATTTGCTACAGCGATATATAACTGGGGATGTTACTCCCACGGAGCGCATTAAGGTAGATATGCTCAGAGTCGATTACCGAGAGATTAGGGAGCGACTCAAGGAATTAGAATATCAGTTGGAACAAGATCATATATCGCAGGCTATCACTCCACCTGAAGGAACCAAGGATTGTGTCATCAAAGCTCTGAATCCAGAAGCCAAAACTGGTATCCCAAAGACATCTACTACGAGCAGACAGTTGGGTAATAAATCATGGTTGGCTGTTGCAGCCTCTTTTTTGGTAGGTGCAGCGGTGGTAGGATTCACTCTGACCAAGAACAATCGAAGTCTACAAAAACAAAACACACAACTGTCAGCGGATCTCACAGCGCTAACAGATGCTTGCAATATCATCAATGAGCAGTATGCATTTATAAATGCGCCAGAGACGACTCCGATAGTACTTGAGAATATTAATTCAGGCGATTATCAGGCCGTAGTCTACTGGAATGATACGAAGCAAGCATCTTACTTGAGATGTCTTAACCTGCCAAAGCTTGATAGCGGCAAAACATATCAAATATGGGCTGATGTTAACCATAAGATGTTGAGCTTAGGGACCTTCTCATCCGGAAAAGAGTTGATCGCATTAGGATACTATGATCATGCTACCTCTCTGAATATAACAGTGGAACCTTGGGGTGGGTCAGATCAACCAACCTTAGAGACATTAACAGCTGTTAAAACGATATAAAGTAGTGTCTGATGATAGGGTGCAGATTATTTTGATTTGATCAACGTCAATAGTAAGGATCTGTTGGCCCATCACATGAATAGGTAAAACGAATGAAGGTAAGGCCATTATGGCGGAAAAGTACTTTAAGGCAAATGTTATTATGTTCTATTATATGCCATGATAACCTTATAGATATAAGTACTGTATTTTATTAATGAGCAATCCATAGACATACATGCTTATGTTAGTTTTAGTATGACCGAGATAACAAGAGCCCAGTTATGGGCTGAGCTCTTGAGTGATGGCATAAAAAGAGAATAATAAGAGGAGCTGTTTGATTCTATCACTCCGGCTGGTGACTATACTATTGATCATAATGGAGGAAGTATAGATGCCAGCCATAAAAAGAAATATATAGGCTTGATAGAAGATTTGTGCAGAGGTACTCTTGAGCCTAAACATCCAATATCCATCTATCTTAATAGTAGCAAACTCAAAGATTTGAAATGTCAAAAAATGGTAAAAAATGATCAAATTGGGTATGATCAAAATGAAAATACTTACGACCCAATCGATGATTTTACTGTGTTTAGAGCTTTTGAATGGACGCACATAAAAGTAAATTAAGAACCAACTTAGCACATAGAACATTTGTGCTATGATTGAATTGTAGGTGTTGATTTGTTCTATAATCGACAGTGAGTCTGCCAGATGCATGCCAAACTCTGTACAAGTCCTGATGGCACATATTAAAAACATCCCTGCATTAAGATATACCAGTATGGATCGTCTATATGACAGTAGTGTAGTAACTGCTAATGCCAAACTCAGAGTGAATAGTATCACAAAGAGCAGGAAGTTGTGAGAACCCAGTATGAGGCTTTCCATACTATGTAGTTTGATCAACCCTTCCCCATCAAGCCGATTATGGCTTCACTATTGACCTTAATGGCAGTTTTGAGAGACCTATCTATATCTGGATAATAAAATGGAGAATGTAAACCAGGTAATTGAGACATGTCGAGTCGCTCGTCAGGAACTGTTCCTAGCCAGTACAATACCGTTGGCACTTGATGCTCAGTAGTGCCATATCGAGCGAAGTCTTCTCCCACCATTTGAGGCTCAGCGTAGATGACCTGATCGTCTCCGATGGCGGCCTTAGCTCTTGAAATGATGTGATTAGTAAGTTCAGGATTGTTATAGTTGGCAGGAGTATATACATCTGGGATGATAACTTCAGGCATCAGGTCCTCTGATAGGCCAGCAGCTATCGCTACGCCCCGTGATATTTCTTTGATGCGTTTATGGACCAACTGTCTTACCTCTTCCTTATAGGTTCTAACAGTCAGTTGGAGATTGACTTGATCAGGGATGATGTTGTGTTTGGTACCACCTTTGATGGCTCCAACAGTTATAACTGCTGACTCGGTAGGCTTGAGACTGCGACTGACGATAGTCTGTAGCTCCATGATGATCATACTGGCGATTACTATAGGATCTACGGACATATGGGGTGCGGCACCATGAGCACCGATTCCTTTCACCTTGATATCTATACTCTCTGTATTGGCCATGGTGTACCCCTCACTGATACCTATCTGTCCTGCGGGGATCGTGGGATTGCAATGCAGGCCAATACCATAATCAGGCACACCAAAGTCTTCATATAATCCGGCATCAAGCATCATCTTGGCTCCTTGACCGATTTCTTCAGCAGGTTGCCCGATAAACATGAGCGTCCCTGACCATTTGTCTTTATTGGCGACCATATATCTGGCAGTGCCAACCCATGTCGTCATATGCATGTCATGGCCACAAGAGTGCATTGAGGCTGAACCTTCCTCATTGTTAAGGCTCATATAGGGGAGATCGGTTTTTTCGACCATTGGCAATGCATCCATATCTGTGCGATAGAGTATCTGTGGGCCAGGGCCATTGCGTAGGATGCCTACGACACCATAACCTCCATAATTGCTCGTAACCTCGTAGCCTACTTTCTTAAGCTCTAAGGCCAAGCGTGCCGAAGTCTCAACCTCTTGCAAGGATATTTCTGGATGCTGATGTAGCTCTTTGTATAATTCAGAGAGATATGCCGACTCATCATCCGATATGATTTCTACTGGCTCATGATGAACTAACCAAAAAACTAAAGCAATTAAAATCTGAATCGACATCATAACATATATTCTTTATTGCCTTAAATATAAAGATTACGAC
>CAZJHC010000121.1:0-10028 GCA_964545645.1 uncultured Saprospiraceae bacterium | reverse complement strand
ATCTGGCATAGGACATGGTAATGTTTTATTGAATTCATTTGGTATTGAGTTAAGCATGAGTTTTAAATAAACACTGTGCTGTCTATTTCTAATGTCCGAAGTCATTCATGGTCTATCTAATCGCTGAGATAATCTGAGTAGTGACCATTTTTTATCCCAACTTATCATCGATCGTATAAATTATAGTTACAGTAAAATCCTTACATCTTACAGTAAGCTTTTATATAAAATTCACACAGTACAGCATTGCAGAAGTCTTCGGCAGACCCTATTTAATTCTAACCTTATTGGCTAGCTAAAGCAACCCTTTGGTGATTGAACAGGTAATAGAATCGTAAATCAATTTTTGATACAATAAATCCAGATAAAATGACTTTTAAAAATCTGATGTTTTTGTTAGCTACGACTTTTTTCTTCATAGCATGTAGCTCAGACGAAGATCCGATAATCAATCCTACCCCAGATCCAGATCCTGTTGCACAGGTATTATTAGATGGCAGTGCAGGCTTAGGGGAGATTCTCACAGATCAGGATGGCAGATCGCTATACTTCTTTAGTTCAGACATAGATGGCAACTCTGCGTGTAATGGAGGTTGTGCTACCAACTGGCCTCCTTATTTCATTGAAGATCTGAACGTAGAGAATGGATTAAGCATTAATGATTTTTCCACTATCACCCGTACTGATGGCTCGTCCCAAACAGCTTATAAAGGATGGCCTTTATACTACTTTGCTAATGACAATGGACCAAATGTTGCTAATGGCGAAGGGGTTAATAACGTTTGGTTTGTCGCCAGACCAGATTATACTATCATGGTCGCCAATGGACAATTAGTTGGCATAGATGGGATCTCCTACACAGATCAATACCAAGCTGGAGCTGGTTTAACAGAATACCTTGTTGATGACATGGGTCGCACCTTGTATACCTTCGTTAATGATTTTGCTGGAGTAAATAACTTCACGGCATCAGATTTTTCTAATGATGGTGTTTGGCCCTTATATGAGGCTGATTTAGGTGAGATACCATCAACTTATAGCTCATCTGATTTTAGAACGATAGATGTATTTGGCAAACGACAATTAACATATAAGAACTGGCCTTTGTATTACTTCGGTCAAGACAACGCAATAAGAGGAAATAATGGAGGAATTAGCTTTCCTGCTCCGGGCATTTGGCCTATAGCTAATAGCTCAATTGAAAGTGCTCCTACTGCTCCACCATCAGAAAACAGCTTTGATATCTATACTGGTCCAACGATGTCATTTAGCAAAGGTGATGGAGCCGATCCATCCGATGAATCCAATCAAGATAGAATTACTGACAATGTATGGATTACACGAGGCAACGAAGGTGGCCAAATCTTTAATGCCGCTACAGAAAACAATTCTGACAAAGAAGATAGTCCTACAGGAACCGAATGGGCATTAGGGACTACGGAAGATATCGACCAACTTACCTTTGCTCCTTTTAGAACAACGATCAAACCGAAAGATGTCGTTGGAAAGGACTTGGTCATGCATCTTATAATGGATGATATCTATATCGATATCAAGTTCACCTCTTGGTCAGAAGGGAGATCAGGAGGCTTCTCCTATGATAGAGCAACAAAATAAATTAGTGCCTACCGCTGAGAGTCTTCAAATGTGAAGGCTCTCATGGTCACGCATTTACTTTTTTGTTTCGTCTATACGTTTATTAAAGGCTTGAGCATGACTCAAGCCTTTTTTTGATGTGTACTCAGATTATATAAGATGCTAATACTCCTTTAATCAGCAGGCAAGAAATCAAATGCGCTATATTAAAGTATCCATAAAAAAGCATCGATATATATCACTCATCATTATCTATCAAGGAGATCTCTCTATATTATGAGGCTATTCTTTATCTTCCATTAAATAATTAATGATGAGATATCTTCTTATTACAATGTTAATCGCTATCGGTACTACTGCTATGAGTCAAGAGGCTCATCGGCGATGGCGAAAGATGAATCAAATCCGCAAGGATAAGTTTGATATGATCTTACCTGAGGCCATGCGTGAGAATGATATCGATATGTGGATTATCATGTGCCGAGAAGGCAGTTTTGATCCTCTTTATCCAGACTTGGGAGAGGGGTACGTAAGCTCCACAGGCTACTATATATTCACTGATACAGGCGATGAACGAATAGAGAGAGCTGTATTAGGTATAAGTGGTTATCTATTGGAAGAAGGTGGTGCCTATGATTACTTCGGCGGGGAACCAGAATTAAAAAAATATGTCCAAGAAAGAGATCCAAAAAACATAGGTCTCAACTACTCTAAAAATATAGGAGGCGCAGATGGATTGTCATACTCGGGATATCTTGAACTGAGCGAGATCTTGGGAGAAAAATATAGTAATAGATTTAAATCAGCAGAAAAGTTAGTTTCTGACTTCAGATCTCGTAGAGTTGCCAGCGAAATCGCTGCCTACGGAGAAGCATGTGAACTGGCCTATACCATAGCAGAACGAGCTTTGTCTAATGATATCATCACCCCTGGTGTGACCACCTTGGAAGACGTAGCATGGTGGATGAAAGAGCAACTACATGATCATAACTTGGAGTCATCCTTTGGAATGCCATCGGTCTATGTTACGGGCATAAGAGGGATAATGGCTACATCTACAGATCGTATCATCCAGCGAGGAGACATCCTCAATATAGACTGGGGTGTCGGGCTTATGAACATGTATACTGATATGAAACGCATGGCTTATGTGCTCCAGGAGGGAGAAACACAAGCACCAGCGGGCATCCAACATGCTTTTGATCAGGGTGTCGTCGTCCGTGATATTATCAAGAAGACTATCCAAGCCCATGTAACTGCCCAAGAAGCCGAGACTGCCGTTTACAAAGCATTGTCAAACGCCGGATTTAATAAGATGAAAGGCTTTAATCAATTCACCGAAGAAGATGTCACGGATGTCATCATTGGTTGTCACTCGGTTGGCAACTGGGGCCACGGTGTCGGTCCATCCATAGCCTTCTTTAATCCTCTCAGACTAAGTTATCAACTAAAACCTTCAAATCTTTTGTCCATAGAACTATTCGCCTATACAAAATTACCGGAATGGGGAGGCAAAAAACTCAGGGTAGCTCTTGAAGATGATGCCATACTCACAGATCGTGGCATTGAGTGGATATACCCTATCAATCCAAGATTACTAATTATTAAGTAGCCTCATACATTCATAAGAATCATCAAATCCACATGGTTTAGACAACAACCATTCATGACATATAATTCGGTGGATTAAACACGGAGTTTGCTATAGCATAGCATGTGATTTGAGTCCTTCAGTTCTCTATCTTTCCATGTCATATTGACTACCTACCTCATGATATGACTATATTACAGTTCGGATGAGCTCACACAGATTTATTCTTCCAACCATTGTAGTGGCACAGTTTTGTTGCACCTCTTTGTGGTTTGCTGGCAATGGAGTCATGTCAGATCTGATTGTTCATTTTAACCTTGATGAAGGCGTCTTAGCGCATATGACCTCGGCGGTTCAATTAGGATTCATCACTGGTACATTTACCTATGCCTTGCTTGCTATAGCAGATAGATTATCTCCGTCTAAAGTATTTCTTTCGAGTGCTCTGCTCGGTTCGATTTTTAATCTGCTGATCATACGTGATGGCAATAGTTATCTGAGTCTACTGATGTTGCGCTTTCTGACTGGATTTTTTCTTGCGGGCATCTACCCTGTCGGAATGAAAATAGCTGCAGATTATTTCAAGCAGGGTTTGGGCAAGTCTTTAGGATACTTGGTGGGAGCACTTGTATTGGGAACCGCATTGCCACATTTATTAAAAGAACTGACTCAAGAGTTGGCATGGCAATCGGTTATAGTAGCGACATCAATACTTGCTGCATTTGGTGGTATACTCCTGGTCATACTGGTGTCAGACGGGCCGTATAGAAAAGCAGGAAAAAAATTAGACATTTTTGCCTTTTCTAAGGTTTTCAAGGATAAACAGTTTAGATCGGCAGCCTTAGGATATTTTGGACACATGTGGGAGTTATATGCCTTCTGGGCATTTGTTCCTACTATGCTTATCTATTATAACGATATGCATCCTACAGTCCAGTTTAATGTGCCTGTGCTTTCATTCTTAATTATAGGTGTTGGTGGACTCTCCTGTATCTTAAGTGGATATCTGTCTGAGCATTGGGGCGTAAAGCAAACAGCCTTTATAGCATTGATACTATCTTGCAGCTGTTGTCTATTCTCTCCAATAATCTTCTTATATGGCTCTCAGTTAGTATTCATTTTGTTCTTAATTTTTTGGGGCATGATGGTGATAGCAGACTCTCCGCTGTTTTCAACTTTAGTAGCCAACAGTGCTCCTACAGAAATCAAAGGAACAGCCCTGACTATAGTAAACTGCATCGGTTTTGCTATATCCATTGTGAGTATTCAACTACTTGGATATATCGCATCTACCTCTAATGGCCACTATCTCTATACAGCTTTATCATTGGGCCCGCTCATCGGATTACTTATATTGTCCAAGAGTCTGAGGACGGATAGTCGCTTATAATATACTAACACAAGGTGAGCCACAGTATCTGCGGCTCACCATGATTCAAATATTAACTAACGGAACCAAAATTTATTTGTTACAATCATTCATTTCTATATCCTCCATGTACACTCTCTAATCCGCCTTTTAGGAACCTGGCTTGATTAGAAAAAGGGTCTTCAATGACTTAAAGAATATAGAGAAGATTCTTTGTTTTTTTCGTGTGATATAGTAATACATTATAAAAACCAAAACGCAGATATGTTTACCTTATAAAATAATAGCATTACTATCTACTATAGATATAATACCTTATTTAAAGTTTTGTTTACGGTACACATGAAAAGTTATACAATCATGAGAATTATAAAGAAATAAAATTGTATCAGTATTACTATAATGTCATTTTGTTCATGGGACGATGACAGATGAGGAGGTTCTGAGAACGTTTAGTCAGCATACCTCTTGACTGCTACATAGGCAATAGGACGACTTAATAAAATCCGATGTCGTCATGAATCATATAAACATTGAAGGCTCGAAATCCCTAAAAGTTACAATCGCTTAATGACATCGTTAGTATCCATAATAGTTCTTATCCTACTCTAACTATTGATATATAGTTATGAGACACCTCTGACCATACATAGCAGCAATTAGACAAGCATATTGTCATATAATCGCTTCATTATTAGGCACTCAAGAGCGATATAGTTGATTCATTAATTTAGCTACCTTAGGCCATCTGAACTATTCGACTATCAATGATCAATGCTAAAGCGTATATCTATTTGTTAATCCTTCTGATTTCTACGGTGACACTAAGTATGTCGCAAGTACCTCAATCACATCAGACATTTGAATCATTCGATGGCACAAGTATCGCATATGCTATTGAAGGTCAAGGGCCTGCAGTAGTATTAATACATGGGTTTATCAATGACGGTGGATCATGGAGCAGAGCTCAGATAAAACAATCATTAATTGACCATGGCTATCAGGTTATCATACCTGATATGAGAGGAAATGGGTATTCTGATAAACCTCAAAATCCTGAAAAATATCAAAACGACGCAGAAATAAAAGACCTTAAGTCTCTGGCTGATCACTTATTCCTGGACAGCTATCACGCCATTGGGTACTCGAGAGGATCCATTCTCTTGGCCAAGCTACTCACACAAGATAAACGCATAACTAAGGCTGTCATAGGAGGTATGGGCATAGACTTCAGCAATCCAGATTGGCCCAGAAGGATAGCGTTTGCTGATGCATTCATGGGTCGTCAAGAGCTCAATGAAATGACACAAGGAGCGGTATCATATGCCACATCCATCCATGCAGACCTCAAAATATTAGGAATGCTACAAGATTACCAACCGGTCACGACTATCGAGGAGCTCAACACGATCTCAACGAGTCTACTGATTGTTTGTGGAGACCAAGATCTCGACAATGGAGATCCCAAGGCACTACATCAACAATTAAAAAACAGTCAACTAATCATAGTTAAGGGTGATCATAATAATACCTATAAGCAAAACAATTTTGCGCAGGCTGTCATTGAATTTTTGTCAGATTAAGTGTTCCTATTAAAATGATCAATGCTTAAGGCGGCCATTTTATTCGTTACCCGCATCTCAAAAAGCATTCTTCAATAATTACATGGTATTGGAGGTGTAGCATCTTTAAAGTCGGTGGCCGTTATTACACCTGCAAATTTCCATTCTCCATCTATCTTCTCAAGGATACGGGTATTATAAGAATCAACCACATAGCCCAAGCCTTCGGAACGCTGTATAAAATTAGCCCAGGCCACGTTTTCTCTTAATTGGATATTATAATTATAGTTGGTAAAAGGTTGCAAGCCTTTTGATTCTGAATTGTTCCAATAGTTAGATACGGTCTTTACCAGATTGTTATATCCATTTGTGACAACAACATCCCCAGGTTCATATAGAAGCGTCCAATTAGTGAAGATATATGGTTCGTTGACATAGATAGATTGCCATCGATCCACATCTCTGGACATGAAGTAGTTAGATTCAGACTCAATCAAATCGATAATCAATTGCTTCTCTTTTTCTTCATCTATTTCTTGATTTGAGTTGCATGAAATTAAAATCAAGAAGCTGATAATAAAGCTATATTTCATAATGTGGTTTTTTTAATTACTCGGAAATTGAAATGGAGGTTCTGAATTCGAGAGGTCAGATACAGCAGCAATCAGTGATATTTTCCATTCTTCATTTCTTTTTTCGAGAATTCTAACCCCTGATTGAGGGATCATATATGGCCCCCAGTCAGCTGTTTCATAGAAGGTAACCCATGCAACGTTACCTCTAATTTGAATATTAACATCTCTTTTAACAGGAGGCTTCGCATTATATTTATTCTTATTATTAAAATAGGATTCAGCGGCATCAAAAAGGTCATTACTTCCACGAAAAGTATTCAAGCCTCCAGATTTAGGTGGGCTAATATCTGTATAGATGGCGAATGCATAATCTTCTTCCCAAAATAGCTCTTTCCATTTCTCTAAATCATGGGCCATAAAATATGAGGTTTCATCATTTATTACCTGAAGAATAAGCTGCTTCTCTTTTGCTTCAACTATTCTTTCATTTTGTCCACATGAGTAGAAGATCAACAAACTGATTAGAATACTATGTTTAATGATTTTAGTCATTATATTTTCATTGTAAGAGGTCCTCAATAATTACATCTGACAGGCGGAATCGCTTCTATATAGGCAACAGTGACCATCACTTTATATGTCTTCCACCGCCCATCACTCAACTTCATAACTCGCATCCAATAAGAGATCCCATTGTCATGTTCCATATCATTAACCCTAAAGTCTGTGATACGCTGTTTGTAATTTGCTATGGCTATTGCCCCTTTTACCTCGATATGCCATTCTGATAATGTCGGGGGCGGAAACACTGTAGCTGTAGGGTCCGAGAAATACGCTTGATAGGTACCTATAATGGCGTCATATCCTTCAGCATATACTACCGCTCCAACTACATTTCCTAGATCAAAAACGCCAATAGTCTCTTCATCAGTTACATACATTGTACTGAGTTTTTGCAAGTCTCTCGTTACGAATGCTGTATGGTCAGCTATGATAGCTTCCTTCACGTCTTGAATTTGTTCAGATGGAGCGTAAGTCGAAGTAGGGCTACAAGCCGTAACCAAAAACACAAAAATTATAATAATATACTTCATACTAAGAATATTAGTCACAACAAATGAAGTGGAATTAAGTGCTTTTGCCATCATCTGATTGTTCGATTGTTTTGTCTGTATTAGGGAGATCAAATCTTATAACAACCTTAGTACCAGAGGCCTCGCCATTGATATCGTACAAGTCTATCACTTCAAATTCTTTATCCATTGAGTTCTTCAATAATTGTAATCTTCTCTCGGTTATCTTCATACCCAAAGACTCTTTTTTAAGAGATGAATTAGCCTTCATCTTTTCTGAAGCCTCTCTTCCAATGCCATCATCGACTATTGTTATTACAAATTTTGAATCTAACAAACTGATGTCGATTGAGACATGAGATCGACCTTCTTTGGGATGTATGCCATGCAGAATAGCATTTTCTGCGAAAGGCTGAATGATCATAGGTGGAATAATGACCTTGGCTACTTCTGCAATGCCATTGGTATATATCTTGAAGTCAAACTTATTGTCAAATCTGATTTGCTCCATTTCCATATAGAGCTTGAGTGTTAAGATTTCATCTTCAAGTGGAATGAAATCTGCCTTAGAATTTTCTAAGATAAGCCTGATTAAACGACTGAATTTTGTCAGATAATCTGCTGCTTTTTGATTGTCATTGCTGACTATAAAATATCTAATTGAGTTCAGGCTATTGAATATAAAATGGGGATTCATCTGAGACCTCAGTGCTAAGTTCTGCAAGTCACCGATGGATCTTTGCAATTCTTCTTCCCGTCTTGCTGTCTTCTTTTTGTCATATAGCCAGTAAAGGGCAAAAAGACCACCAAGCCCAAGAATAGTCAGACCCAATATGCCATACAATCTAGATCGATTGATAAGCTGGATGGTCTTTTTTTCAATTATTAGAGGATCAGAAACGTTATAACTTCCGTCTTGACGTAACTGCCTTACTCTAAAAGTATAAGCTCCTTTCTCCTTTATGCTATATGTAACATCCTTGTTCTTTCCAGCATTGACCCAGTGAGTATCTATTCCTTCTAGTTTGTACTGATAGTTTAAAGTTGTATCTCTTGCTGTGTTGATTGTGTTGTACAGTATTCTAATATTCTCTTGACTAGGAGTCAGTATTACCTGTTGATTGTCCCAGAATTTGAAAATTGAATTGATCTTTTCTCCTTCGATTTCTATTTGTCTTATATATACATTGGTCGTTCCATCAGTCTCATGTGCAGCATGTAGTTTAAAGCTACATACTCCCGCTCCATGCCCTATCCAAAGCAACCCATGATCATCAAGTAGTATTGATTGAGCATCATCTATCTCATTTAAGGAAATAGAATTATAATCCATCATCGTCCGCTCCTCTACATCGAAAATGCCCAGCCTTTCTTTTTCTTCACCAAGTACCAGCCATCGGTGATCGTCCAATTTAGCCAGGTCAAGTGCCGCTTCTTTTATGGTTGACTGATTATCAACGCTAACCCAAGATTCGCTGACCAAGTCATAAACTTGTATTGCATGATATCGTGTAGCAGCTATGATGTAGTTGTCGTGCTTGTCTATTTTGAAAATCTCTGGGTCCTTCAGTTGATCATTAGAATGATAAATCAAACTGTCTTTGAGATAAGCCTTTGACCACAATCCCTCCTTCCCTGACATCCATACTGTGGTGCGTTCGTAGTCATTTATAACTTTAGTTAGGTACTTATTATGCGATTGTGTGTCAGAGTAGTAATTAGATTTTAATCTATTGATCTCACCTTTTTCTTCAAGTGTCAATAAACCATTTGGAGTGGTTACGAATACTCTATAATCCAGAGTTGGAAATACACCAGTTGCAGTATACCTCCTCCCATTATAGCTATCTGAATTAATAATTTGATGTTCTTGAACCATATATAAACGAACGCCATCGTCTCCTAAGGCAAACCAATAGTTGCCATTATTGTCCTGTGCTACATCACGTATGTCCGATAAAACCTCACTTTGATTTTGAGCAGGGAGAATAGATTCCCAAGTGGTGCCATCATATCTATTGAGGATATTAGGGCTCACGGCCCAAATAAATCCTTTTTTATCTTGGTATAAGTGGCGAATGGATGATTCGCTTATATGACAGCTAAAGTCAGAGGATGTTTGCGAAAAGCTATTGAATGAAGAGGTGAAGAAAAGTGTGAAGAATAGGTATATGGAGATTGTTTTCAACCTGAGAAGATTTCTTTATTAGCCTTAGACACTTTTATCCTATCTCCATTGGAGAGCACAAGATACCCACCATC
>CAZJHC010000120.1:0-10071 GCA_964545645.1 uncultured Saprospiraceae bacterium | reverse complement strand
GGAACAAATAGAATATATTATTGAATAATTATATATAAAAAACAGCTGTTGATCAAACAATTAGGCACCAATGCCAATTGTAACAGTATTACTTAATAGCAATAAAAAAAGCATTCATGGAAGCTTATATCTACGATGCCTTAAGAACCACAAGAGGCAAAGGCAACAAAAAAGGATCATTGAATACTGTAACACCTACGCATCTGATATCAGAATTGCTCAAGGATCTTAGAGAAAAACATGATTTTGATCCAACACTGGTCGAAGATGTGATCCTCGGGTGTGTGACCCAAGTAATGGATCAAGGAGCCAATATCGCAAAGACAGCAGCACAACAGTCAGGATATGGCGATCACTTATGCGGTGTGACTCTCAATAGATTTTGCGGTTCTGGATTAGAATCTATAAATCAAGCATCAGCCTATGTCAAGAGTGGATTTAGTCAGTTACTGATTGCAGGAGGGGTAGAGAGTATGTCTCGAGTTAAGATGGGAAGTGATGGTGGCGCCCTGATGTTGGACCCTGCCGTGGCTTTGCCTGGACATGCCATTCCTCAGGGAGTATCTGCAGATCTAATAGCGAGCAAGTATGGCTATAGCCGAAAAGATGTTGATGAGTTTGCAGTGGTCTCTCAGGCTCGTGCAGCAGCAGCAGAGAAAGCCGGTTTGTTTAAATCACGTATACCTGTACGTGATGTCAATGGTGTCACTATGCTGGCGACCGACGAAAACATAAGACCAGGTACAACCTTGGATACGTTAGGAGGATTACAACCGTCTTTTGCTATGATGGGCCAGATGGCAGGATTTGACGCCGTAGCCATCGATAGATATCCAGAGATAGAAAGAATGAATCATGTACATCATGCTGGTAATTCTTCCGCTATAGTAGATGGTGCAGCACTAGCGCTCATCGGTAATGAAGAGGTAGGTAAAGCAATGAATATTAAACCACGAGCAAAAATGAAGGCAGTGGCAGTTTATGGTACTGATCCAACAATCATGCTTACGGGCCCAGCTCCTGCCAGTGCCAAAGCGTTGAAGCAAGCAGGAATGAATGTGTCTGATATAGACTTATGGGAAGTAAATGAAGCATTTGCAGCGGTGCCAATGTTGCTCATGGAGAAGCTCAATGTGCCTCACGATAAAGTTAATGTAAATGGTGGCGCTATCGCCCTCGGACATCCACTTGGAGCTACGGGATGTATGCTCATGGGTACCCTCATTGATGAACTCGAGAGACAAGATAAGACTACAGGACTAGTGACACTATGTATCGGTGGAGGCATGGGGATTGCTACTATCATCGAAAGAGTTTAATTAACCCCATATTAATACACAAAGAGACTTATAATAATGGCAGAAACAACATTAAGTAACAAGTACTTTACGTACGAAGTAGATGCTGACGGTATAGCATTGATCACAATAGATCAAAAGGATAATCCAACCAACTTGTTCAGTTATGGATTTATCGAGGAGTACTTGTCCGTAGCTCATAAAGCTATAGCCGATGACAAGATCAAAGGGGTGATACTAACCTCTGGTCGCCGCATGTTTATGGCTGGAGCAGATCTTAGAGAATTAGAAAAACAGTCACATTCTACAGAAGAGCAGCTCAAAGGAATGCTTGAGATGCACAAGAATCTCAGAGCGATTGAGACTGGTGGCAAGCCATTTGTTGCGGCTATAAACGGTGTAGCCCTCGGAGGAGGATTAGAACTATGCCTAGCCTGTCACCATAGAATATGCTTGGATAATCCTAAGATCAAAATTGGTTTTCCAGAAGTACAGGTTGGACTCTTGCCAGGAGGTGGCGGTACCGCCAAATCTCCATACCTGATGGGGCTACAGAATGCCCTCATGTATATGCTGCAAGGAATACAAGCCAATCCTAAAAAGGCCCTTAAAGATGGATTAATCGACGCATTGGCATCCTCCCAGGACGATATGATTGGAGCCGCCAAAGAGTGGATTACTAACAATCCTAATCCAATACAACCATGGGATAATAAAAAACATAAAATCCCAGGTGGTGGACTCATGACACCTAATGGCGTGCAAACTATGATGGGCGCTATTGGTAATGTGCGCAAGATGACACATGGCAACTATCCCGCAGCACAGGCCATTATGAGTGTGGTCCATGATGGTATACAAGTAAAAATAGATCGTGCCCTGGAGATTGAAGCGAGATACTTTACCCAGGTTCAGAACACCAAAGAGGCTAAAAACCTGATACGCACAGGTTTTCTCGGGGTGCAAGCTGCCAAAAAGGGCAAAGCGAAGCCAAAAGGTCTCGATAGCTACGAAATCAAAAAACTGGGCATCCTCGGTGCTGGGATGATGGGCGCAGGTATCGCCTATGTGTCTGCATATCTTGCTAAGCAAGAAGTTGTTCTTAAAGATGTCACGTTAGAGGGAGCAGAGAAAGGTAAAGACTATAGTCGAAACCTGCTTAAGAAGAGAGTCTCACGTGGCAAGATGACACAAGAGCAAGCCGACGAAGTATTAGCACGCATCAAAACCACAGCTGATCCAGCGGACCTCGAAGGCTGTGATATGGTGATCGAGGCGGTATTTGAAAATGTGGATCTTAAAGCTAAAGTTACTGCAGAGACAGAGGCAGTATTGGCTAAAGACAAGATATATGCTTCTAATACCTCGACCATACCGATTACCTTGTTGGCTAAAGCTTCAGAGCGTCCAGAAAATTTCATCGGGATACATTTCTTTTCGCCGGTTGATAAGATGCCACTTGTCGAGATCATTGTTGGAGAGAAGACCAATGATAAAGCTATAGGAGCGGCTATCGATTATACCATGGCGATTAAGAAAGTACCTATAGTTGTTAACGATAGTAGAGGATTTTATACCTCCAGGTGCTTTGGTACCTATACCTCTGAAGGCGCTTATCTTTTGCAAGAAGGAGTGTTGCCAGCAGTAATTGAAAATATCGCTCGTACTAAAGGTATGCCTGTCGGGCCTCTTGCGGTATCTGATGAAGTGTCCTTGACACTTGGCCTACATGTAATGGAGTCTGATCCGAGACTTAAAGACAATGAAGAGCTACAGCGCAACTATAACCTTACTAAAAAAATGGTTGAGGAGTTCGGTCGAGGAGGCAAGAAAGCAGGCAAAGGATTTTATGAATATCCAGAGGGTGGTAAGAAGTTCTTATGGCCGGAACTCAAGACTATCTTCAATAGTAAGATGGATGTGATGCCAAATGAAATTGTTGCCAAAAGGTTACTACATAGACAAGCGATTGAGGCATACAAATGTCTTGATGAAGGTGTATTGAGATCAGTTGTAGATGGCGATATAGGATCATTAATGGGTTGGGGATTTCCTCCTTATACAGGTGGCGCCTTATCGTACATTGACTACGTAGGTATGGATACTTTTATCGCCGAGTGTGATGACTTCACTGAGAAGTTTGGAGAGCGGTTCACAGTGCCTGACAGCTTAAGAGCCCTTGCTAAGGACGGTAAGTCGATACATGATTTTGGAAAAAGTAAGCCTTCCAAATCTCAGATAAAGTCAATGAATGAACCAGACTTGGTAAGTTTTGCTAATTCTATTGGGATTGGTGCCTCTGTAGATGATCTTAAAAAAGATACTCTTGAGAAGGTTCTGGACAAAATGGGCTATTAATCGAGAGACCAATAATTTAATATATAAGGGGCACCCGAAAGGCGTCCCTTATTTTTTTGCCAAGAAGTGTCAATTTTTACATCTTCATATATGCATTAGCTAAGTTCTTCTGTGTACTTTGATGGAGTGATACTATCTAACCTTGGATGAAGAAATCAACCTTAATAATACTAGCCGTACTACTTGTAATAGCAGGTTTTGTAGCTGTTTTTGCATTTATCAATCAAGAGAAGCTCATCGATCGCTATATCCAGCGACAAGCAGCTAATGCGTTTAAATCAGAACTTTTAGAAGACGACGAGGCTTTTAAATTGATTACTGTAGGCACAGCCGCACCATTACCTTCGGATCGAGCGCAGAGCTGCAATGTGATCATTGCCAATGGCTCTATATTCGTCTTTGACCTTGGCGAGGGAAGCCTACAGATGATGGAGCAGTTACGATTGCCCTTTGTGCAGGTGAGCGAAGTGTTTATCTCCCACTGGCATTCAGATCATTTTATGGACTTAGCTGGATTTGTCAATAGATCTTGGCAATTTGGGCGTGATGTGCCACTCACAGTACATGGTCCTCCGGGGGTAGTACGGATTGTCAATGGTCTCGACAGTCTCCTCTCCATAGAAAACCAGTATCGAGTGATCCATCATGGTGCAGATATTATGAATCCTGATTATGGACTAGCTACGGCTAGTATTCTGAAGCCCACCGAGCAAGAACAGATAGTGTACCGCCAAAATGACATTGAGATAAGCGCATTAAAGGTTAATCATGACCCCGTAGAATATAGCTATGCATACAAAGTCAGGTTTAAGGATAAGACTATAGTAATCAGTGGAGATTGCGCCTACGATGAGGGATTGGTAACATTTGCAGCAGGTGCAGATATATTGGTACATGAGGCCATGCAGAAGGACTTAGTCAAGAGGGCAAGTCGCTTACAAGCTGAATTGGGCAATGACCGCAATGCCAAAATATTAATGGACGTGTTAGACTATCATGCTACACCGTCAGATGCTGCGGCGATAGCACAAAAAGCGGGAGTGAAAAAACTTATCCTCAGCCATCTTGCACCTGTACCTGGTAATCCAATTACAAGACGGATTTTTACAAGTGGTTTAGATGAAATATATGATGGCCCGATCATCTTAGCTGATGACGGAGATCTATTCACAATTGAATAATTCAAAACTTATGAGAATAAAGAAATTATTTCAACTAGAAGGCAAGGTGGCTATTGTTACTGGTGCCAGCAAAGGTATCGGAGAAGCCATGGCTCGAGGGCTGGCAGAGTTTGGTGCTAAGGTGGTCGTTAGCAGTAGAAAACAAGATGCCGTCGATGCTGTCGCCCAGCAGTTCAGAGAGGATGGCCTCGAAGCGATAGGTATTGAGTGTCATGTGGGCAACGAAGAACATAGAAATCAACTGATCAATAAGACCGTAGAACAATATGGTGGCGTTGATATATTGATCAACAATGCTGGGACGAATCCATATTTTGGCCCTATTGAGAATATGTCGAGCGCCGCTTATCAAAAGACGATGGATATAAACCTCAATGCCCCGATGGAACTCTCTAAGCTGGCCTTGCCATATATGCGCAATGCCGGTGGAGGTAGCGTGATACACATCAGCTCTATCGAAGGTCTTCATGCTACGGCGGGTTTTGCAGCATATAATCTATCAAAGGCAGGGCTCGTCATGTTAGCTCAGAATCAAGCAGCCGAATGGGGCCAACATAATGTACGAGTCAATGTCATTTGTCCTGGTTTGGTCAAGACCAAATTAAGTAGAATGCTCTGGGAAAGTGAAAGCAATCAAAAAGGGTTTTCTAAAAACATCCCATTAAAGCGAATGGCAGTTCCTGATGAGATGGCGGGTTTAGCAGTCTTTTTAGCCTCTGATGCCTCTTCTTATATGACAGGGTCAGTATTAGTCAATGATGGTGGTATCCTACATGCACCTATAATGTCTGGATCATGAGCGATAGATTAGTCAACTATACTAATGAGGATGGTGTCTTTAGAGTAGAGCTCAATCGACCTAAGAGTCTTAATGCCTTGAATCATGAGCTGATGAAACAGCTCTTAGAAGTTACTAAGATCGCTATCAATGATGATACGGTCAAGATTTATGTTCTCTCTGGTGCTGGACGTGCTTTTTCTGCCGGCGTCGATCTTAAGGAGACGGAGTCTGATAGTTTTGGGTCCGATACAGGAACCTTGGCAATGGGTCATGAGTATTGTGGGCTCATACAAAATATGTCCAAGGTGTCAATAGCTCAAGTTCATGGCTTTTGCTTTACCGGTGCTCTGGAAATCGCCTTGATGTTTGACATGATATTTTGTACTGATGGGACTCAGTTCGGAGATACTCATGCTAAGTGGGCGATCATGCCCCGATGGGGGATGACACAGCGATTGGCCCGTAGGGTGGGTCTGATCAAGGCCAAAGAGTTAAGTTTTAGAGCCTATAGAGTCAAAGGAAAAGAAGCAGAACGCATCGGCCTGGTCAACAGATCGTTTGCCTATGAATCATTTAAAAAAGATGTAGACAAGATCATAGAAGACATACTACAAAATAGCCAAGAGGCTATCGGCAGGATCAAGGAACTATATAATGAAGGGTGGAGTACAACCTTGCGAGAAGGCCTGCTATTAGAACGCCAAGCTGATCCCAAATTGTCAGAAACATCGGCCATGTTGCATCAGTTTGAACAAAAGAAAAACCAATAATGGATCAATATCTGCAGGATAGCTATTTTTTGGATTACCATGAACCGATAGTCAGCAGCTTCGTAAAAGAACATATTGATAGGACCATGACAGATGTCCAAAAAGCAGTGTCACTATATCACGCAGTGAGGGATCGATGGAAGTATAGAGCCAATGTCATTTACTTTAATGAAGTAGATTGGAAATGCAGTGTGATCATGCAACGAGAAGAAGGACACTGTTTGGACAAGGCAATCTTATTGATCAGTTGCTTAAGATCGGTGGGTATTCCGGCAAGGATTCACTTAGCAAAGGTCAAGAACCATATAGCGGCAGAACATCTCATAGAAAAATTTGGCACTAATGAGCTCACTCCTCATGGCATGCTTGATCTGTACTTGGGTGATAAGTGGATCAAAGTGAGCCCCTCTTTTAACAAAAGTCTTTGTGAGCGATTGAATGTGGCGCCTTTAGATTTCAATGGAGAACACGACTGCGTTTTTCAACAGTATAATAGTGATGGAGATGAATTCATGGAATATATAGAGGATTATGGTCACTTTGATGATCTGCCGCTGGACTTTATCTATCATAATTTTAGCCAGCATTATAGCGGATTGAAAGATAAAATTAAGGACACTGGCGTGTTATCAATATAGAAAGAATGAAAAATAAAGTTGTAATAGTCACAGGTGGCGGGTCTGGTATTGGCAGAGCCACAGCCATGGAGTTTGCTAACGAAGGTGCTACCGTAGTGATCGCAGATGTAAATGAATATGGTGCCGACAAGACTTGTGGTGCCATACTCCAAAACGGTGGAGAGGCCTTGATACATGTCGTGGATGTAGCCAACAAAACAGAGGTAGATCAACTCGTAAAGAATACTATGGATCGATTTGGCTCCATAGATGTACTAGTCAATAATGCAGGTATCGGTGGGGAGTTAGGATATATGCATATGTACTCAGATGAGGCTTATGACAAAATAATGGATATCAATGTAAAGGGGGTATGGTATTGCATGAAGGCCGTTTTGCCTATCATGAAAAGCCAAGACGGTGGAGGACAGATAGTTAATGTATCATCGGTAGCTGGACTCGGAGCTGCTCCATTGATGAGTGCCTATGCAGCGAGCAAGCATGCCGTTATAGGCCTGACCAAGACAGCGGCCTCAGAGTATGGTAAGTATAATATCCGAATTAATGCAGTATGCCCTACCGTCATTGATACACCTATGGGTAGATCCTATATGGATCAGGATGATAAGATCGTCGAAATCATTAAATCTTCTATACCCATGAAACGCTTTGGAGAAGCCTTCGAAGTGGCCAAGCTTATAAAATGGCTGTCTTCTGAAGAAAACACTTTTGTGACAGGACAAGCTGTTGCTGTCGATGGCGGGATGAAGGCTTAACGAGATATGAACAGAGTACTTAAAGACCCACTGTTTAGTTTTTTGTTATTGAGTCTATTGGTATTCTTATACTATGGTTTAGTCGCCGATGATCGTGACCAATCAAAAGATCTGATCGTGATACAAGACAGAGATGTAGATCGATTGATAGATCTCTATCAACGTACATGGAATAGTGCCCCAGATGAGCAGACCCTCAAGGAACTCCTGAATAAAGAAATCAAAACCGAGATATTTTATCAAGAAGGGCTCAAGATGAATCTCGATCATAATGATGAGATCATCAGACGACGATTGGTCCAAAAGTATGAGTTTCTAATAAAAGATATCTCAGAGTATATTAGTCCCACTGATGAAGAGCTTAGAGCATTTTATAATCTACGTGAGGATAATTATCTAACTGATGAACTATACTCTTTTGAACATAAATACTACTCTCCTGATAAACGATCCAATCCTCAACAGGACGCTGAGCTGATCGTCGAGAGACTCAGGCATAGTGGAGTTGGCGAAGAAAGAGAGGAGGACTCCTTTCATGTCAGCTCACCACAAGTCCGCAAGAGCAAAGCCGAAGTCACCCAACTATTTGGCAAAAATTTTAGCGACGCCTTAGTAGATACTGAACAATGGCAAGTGATAGAGTCAGGGTATGGTTGGCATATCGTCAGAATCATTGATAGATCAGAGGCACGACACAAAGAGTATGATGAGGTGCGAGACCAAGTACAAGAAGATTTTAAGGCACAACAACTTATAGATTACAATACCAAGATCTATGATGCTCTAAAGGATGAGTATGATATACAATGGGATCTCTCTAAATGGAAAGCTCTAACTAATGATTAGGGTAGTATGCATCTTACTGTTGGGACTATCTGTGATGACTACTCTTAAGGCACATGAGATACGCCCTGCCTATTTAGAACTAAAGCAAGATCAAGAAGGCCCTGGATATAGTTTGTTATGGAAGATACCTATGCTCAATGGAGCGATACCAAAGATCCAACCTGTCTTTGTGGATGATCAAGTATTGTTGACTAAACTCAGTGAATCAATGACCTCCGATGCATTGATCACTCGATATCGCATGACTTTTGTTGAGGACGTTAGCCTTGCCGGCCAGCAGATCAAATTTGACCTCTTAGAGCGCACCTTAATGGATGTATTGGTCTATATAGAGATGCAGAATGATGTCTATTACACCCTCTTGGCCCAACCAGATCATCCTTATGTCGAGGTTCCTGTAGAGCCAAGCACTACCGAAGTAATGAAGACTTATTCCTTCTTAGGAGTTGAGCATATATTGTTAGGATTTGATCACTTACTATTTGTCTGTTGTCTCATGTTGTTGATCCAGACCATCAAGGTGCTCATCCAGACGATCACTGCCTTTACCATAGCTCATAGCATGACGCTCGCTGGGGCCACGCTGGGCTGGATACATATTCCGGGCCCTCCTGTTGAGGCGGTTATTGCATTGAGTATTGTGTTTTTGGCAAGAGAGTATCTAATGATAGATAGAGGCTCGTCTTCTATCACTCGTCGTTACCCTTGGCTTGTGGCAGTGAGCTTTGGCTTGCTCCACGGATTTGGATTTGCAGGAGCATTGGGAGATATTGGACTGCCTCAGACAGCTATTCCTTTTGCGTTATTATTTTTTAATATCGGAGTAGAACTAGGGCAGGTCATGTTTGTGGTAGTGCTATTGTTGATATTTTATATAGGAAAACAACTATGGGCTGCAGGCATAGATAGAGCCAAGATCATCATGGCGTACGGGATTGGAGCTCTGAGTACCTTTTGGTTTATAGATCGATTATTAATATTTTAGAATATAAGAATTTGAATAAAATACTAACATATAAAGGAGTTGTAATGACTTGGGAGTGCGACTCCAATAGACATATGAATGTCATGCACTATATGAATAAATATGAGAATGCAGGACACAGCTTTAATATTGATTTGGGCATTGCCAAGATGTTGCACGACAAGCAAGAGACTCTAGGCCTTGTAGTAGCGGAACAAAAGATACGTTATATGAAAGAGGCCTTTGAGGATGATGTACTATATATTATGTCCGAGCTCATAGGTGTAGGAAATAAGTCTATTAAAATCCAACATCATCTATACAAAGCCCTTACAGACGAACATATAGGTACGATGGAGTTAGTAGCTGTATTATTTGATAAAGTGGGGAGAAAGGGCGTGGCGATACCTGATCAAATCAAGAAAATGCTTCATGACAAAATGAATAACTTATGATGACCACACTGACCATAGCTATAGT
>CAZJHC010000119.1:0-10130 GCA_964545645.1 uncultured Saprospiraceae bacterium | reverse complement strand
GAAATAAGGATCAAAAAAGCAGAGACTACGATCATATCAAAGATAAATTCAGACCTTCTCATGCCGACTATACCTATACTGAAAAATATGGAAATAGAGACTATCGAGGCGGTGGTAGGTCCAGCGCTAGAGAGACAGTCGCACGAGTTGCGGCAGGGGCTATAGCTTCGTCTATGCTTGCTCAAGCGGGTATAGAGATACATTCATGGGTATCACAGGTAGGGCACTTAAAGATGTCCCCGCAGAATGAAATAACCTCAGAGCTAATTGATCAAAACATCGTCCGCTGTCCGGATCCAAAGATGGCCGATCAGATGATAGATTTTATCAAGTCAGTACGAAAAGATGGTGATACAGTAGGAGGGCTCATCAGTTGCCGCATATCAGGAGTGCCTGTAGGTTTGGGCCAACCGGTATTTGATAAGTTGCATGCAGATCTTGGCAAAGCAATGCTCAGCATCAATGCCGTCAAAGGTTTTGAGTATGGTTCTGGTTTTGATTGTGTCACGATGCGAGGCAGCGAGCATAATGACCTTTTTACTAAAAGTGGAGATGCCGTAACTACAGAAACCAATTATTCTGGAGGGGTACAAGGAGGTATTTCCAATGGTATGCCTATCACATTTAACGTGGCATTCAAACCAGTCGCTACACTGATGAAAGATCAAAGCTCTGTCGATAAAGAAGGTCAAGCCACCACCGTCACTGGTAAAGGAAGACACGACCCTTGTGTAGTCCCACGTGCAGTACCTATAGTAGATGCAATGGCAGCCTTAGTGATGAGCGATCACCTATTACGTAGTCAATCAGATAGATTGGATCAAATATTATCGTGACCCACCAGCGCTTGTACGGCGGCCGTCACGGATCTCATTGGACACTCCCTCAAGGGCACCCTCTATGTTATGGTATGACATCTTACCAAACTCTCTGGTATAATTGATACCAAAGCCGTACTTCTGACGACGCCCAAATGATGCCTCATCGAGATCATATACTCCATAAAACTGTAATTTCAAACGCTTATCTGAAGTGATATACCAATCCAGAGAAAAATCTCCCGTCAGATAATCACTCACCGTATTGAGGGGATTCTCTCTTACATAGTTACCACCAAGGTTAAGTACAAAGTTGTCATTCTTGAACTCATTGCGCAGGTTCAGTTGCACTTCATCAGGGACAAACTCTATGAATCCAGCGTCCGGATTAGGAACTCCTGTCTCACCAATGGTATTATTTTGAGCCAGAGCTATGTCTAAGTCAATCCCAGTGATGACGTCTCCCTCCAGCAGGTCTGACAAGTACTCGGTCGCCATCAGAGATAATTGACTTGTCAAAAATTCTGTAATCGTATTACCTCCTAACTGAGCCCAATTGCTCACTTGTATGTTGGCCAATGGATCATTATCTGGCAAGAAATTGTTGAAGACCATCAGTCCTAAGACTTGATTATTGATCCCATTTTCAGTAGACTTAAGTGCCCGCACCTTGCTATCTGCCAATGTCTTTAGGTTGCCTACTAAATCAGGAAAACCAAGATCAAAATCAATAGATGGATTGAATAAATTGCCTGTGAGTATAAGATCCAAATCGATGTTGCGTCTTTGTCTCAATTCGCTATCTGACACATCAGGATAGACACCTTCATACTCCTGCAAAAACTGATTGAGCGGCGCCCTCAAACTAGGATAATAGGCTCTTACATCCAACACAGCATTAACTGGATCTCCTGTCCAGGTCACTGTGCCGCCTTGCTCTATGATAAATGGCTTAGCAATAAATCCGTAAGAGGTATAGAGATACTCTCCACTTTCTACATTATATTGCCCATAGGCAGTAAATTCTCCATCTCGCTTAACCTTAATTTGTAGATCTCCCTGGCCTCTCCCGATGAGCACATTGCTCGTCTCTTGGTCATAGATGATTTGGACTTCTGCGTCTCGATCAAAGGTGAGATTCATTTCAAAATCAAGACCTGATGATTTTAATCGTTCTACCAATCTCTCAACTGTATTGCTATCAATTGTCGTCCTATTAAGATTAAAATTCATAAATGACTCATCATACCCATACGATGTAGATGTTATTGGGATATAAAGCAGCGAACTCGGTCCAGCGATAGCATCTACCTTCATATCTAAGCTCTCAAAGGGACCTCTGAAGCTAACATCAATAGGTCCCATACCGAGTCCATAATAGATAGGATTATCTTCTTCCGTAGTATTAAGCGCAATGAATCGAGGGCTATTAATTGTAAGGTCAGACCTAAAATCTGCCAGCACATTATGTCTTAACCCCCCTGTGATTGCTGCGGTATTACCCGCTTCGTCAGTTAAGACTATGTTACTAAGATCAATGTATCGCTCGGTAATCGGTATGATGTCATCAGACAGTTGATAATACGCTCCTATATAATCAATCTTAGTACCGGCATTGCTGGCCCTACCTTGCCCCCTCATCTTGAGATCGTCAAACGTACCATAGATATCAAGCTCTATGTTAGTCTTGCCAGTAGTCTCAGAGATACCATCATCTATGATATACTCTAAGAATGCCAGCGGATACTGCTGCATAGTAAGATGGGTATCAACATACTGACTATCTATGTTGGCAGTGCCGTTGACGTAAAGATTTTGAGCATCCTTTTCGATCGCCAACTTAAGGTCCAAGATGTTACCTGTGCGGCGAGTTGACTCAATACTCAGCTTGCCATAATCTGCTTCATTGATCGTAAAATCTGGAACATTAAGATACCCTTCTATTGAAAGCTGTTCATAGATGTTGTTTAGCTTAATCTGTGCATCGACTGTTCCATCAAAATATAACTTGTCATAATCGATTATAGGATTGATCACCTCAAAATCAAACTCTTTGAGACTTAATTCTAACCCTCGACGATAAATGTCTTTTATACCGATAGACCGACGGCCATCGGTAATAATAAGATTCTCTATATCCAAAGCCTTTTTATATACCCCAACACCCTTATTAGGGAGTATCGTCCAGATAACACTATCCATAAGTAGATCATCGTATAAGAACTGGGTATAGTACCCCTTATCAACGACTTGAGACTTTGTTTCTATTTCGATATGATTTTTAGGGTCGATATTGATCAATGCTTTGGAGAATAAATCATTGTCTCTGATGTGTGCGACCCATGATATCTTATCTATAGCTCTACTTCCTTGATAAAACTGATCTGCTACTACTTCTAGCTCGCCTATCTCCTGCTGACTATCCAGCCGGAGATACAATCCTTCTACCGTGCTATTTTGATAGCTCATAGAATCAGAATTTAATACCAATGCAGATTTATTTCGATCCTTGTTAACGTCAATCATAATTGATGTTCCTGAGCTCACATCTATATCCACATTAAAAAAATCTAATAGTGGCACCATATTCTTGGTGGTGATTGTAGCCGTATAAGCATCATCCCCATATTCTTCAAAAGGATTAGACTTATTAAACACTTCAAAATGCTCCTTATGGTTATTAATTAACTGTCCTACTAGAGATTCATGAATCTTGGTTACATTGAACGCTCCCAAAAGTTCTAAGTCAACAAAGTCCGATTGCATGGCAAACGACATCTTGTTGTCTGCCATACGGTTAGATCTGAAACTCAGTTGTTCGATGTATAATTCTGAAGTATCATGCCCTATATAAATATCTTTGATCATACTAGACCCTTGCATAGAGCTAACACTGTTTCCCCTAAAATCAATCTCAGCATCAAGCCTCAAGGAGCATGGAAAGTCTGTCAAATTAAGCTTACAGAAATCTATTTTGTTTGCCTTAATATCAAAATCATAGATGGGCTCTTCATCACTTAGATCTACCAACCCAGCAAAAGTAAATTCTGCATTAGGATCTGAAAGGGAAAATCGGCCATCTATCGTCTTACTCGACAATTGACCCACATAAATAGCATCATGGTAAGAAACTCCTTTATACCAAAACTCTTCTATCTGAGCCTCAATCTTTGCACTACTATTTATCATGTCTAACCCACGTCCACTATTGATATCTAAGCTAAGACTAACTGGGCCAAAATCATCTTGTTGTAATAACCGAGCAAGGTCAAATTGAACTAAGTCCAAATACCCTGCATATGCTAGAGTATCTATGTCAGATCTATACAAGTCAAACTGGATGTCCATATTGGCAGTGCCTAAGTCAGAATCGAGTTTGCCCTGAGCAATAAAGTCATTTAAAAATCCATCAAAAGTGCCGCTAAAATTTAAAGATCCTAGTCGCTTAAGCTCCTTGGAAATATTGATCATTTTGATATCGCTGTCTAATCGAGCTAAATCTGTCTGCAATGAGACGATCTCAAGGTTGACCAAACTGTTGGACAAGTCGTCTATGCTCGTCATCGTCCCGTCCGCATGAAGATAGTGTCGTCCGTTTAACCATAATTTTAATTGATCGAGATATAGATCCCCCGATTGCAATGATAATGTTCCCGTTAATTGACTATGCTTATTGATTAATGGTTCTTCAAGAATTTTCGGATCTAAATCAGGCAAAAATCTTAGGAAGTCACTAAGCACTAATCCAGATTCAATAACTGTTGCTTTGATAGATACATCCTCCAAAGATGTCACGTTGCCGATGTCTTCAATCTCTGCGTCCAATGATACATAAGAGTCGCCAACCCTTACAAATAGATCTTCCACTATGACATGATCATCTTTATTTTCTATGTGGTTTGAACTCCAATGTCTCAGATGTATATCGTCGGTTTTAAAGGAGATATCGTCTATCGTTCCACGCCAGTTATGTAGATCATCAAAACCAATATCTGATAAAACAAAATCGATATCATCTACCGACGTCACAGCTCCATTATGACTGTCAACAATCTGTCCATTAATTATATTGAGCCTATCGAGCGACACGACAGGAATTGATGGTCCTTGAGTAGTATCTACTTCTGCAGACTCCTCTGCATCCCTTGGAGTCGAATTGTATCTCACAATATTAAGTTGTGGCTCAATTATATTGATAAAGTCTATATCTATCAGGTTACCATCCAAGCTATTCAACTTAATTTCTAATCCTGCGAGGTTGCCATCAATATAGATTGAGTCAACATCATCATCATAATTAATGCTTAATTCATACAGCTCTACATGTGATAGCGGAAACGGTTTATTATCATCGTCTGATTCAGCACTCTCATTGTTGATTTTGTTAGTAAATCTGGACCAGTTAGACCCATCGTCAGTGTCTTTTCGTTTGTAATTTATTGTAACACCGACCAGATTCAAATCACTGAACTCCAAGTGATTAATAAGAGCTAATAGGGTCCTGCGTGGACTAATCGTTAGCTCCCTAATGGACAAGAGGGTATCAGCCTCTATGCTCCTTAAGTGGATATCATGCATATTAACCCCCTTATGTAGATCGAAGCTACATGTCTCAAAACTTATATGGCCTTGCGAAGAATCTACGATTTGTGAGGCCGCCTTTTTGGCGATAAAATTTTGAACGGATGGTAAGTGCAACATGGCAATCAACAACAATACCATCAGCATCAAAAACAAAACACTTTTGATTAATAGTGATAGCCAGTTACGTTTTTTACCTTCTGACACAGAAAAAAATTAATCTACTCTCATTGAGAAAACTGTAATAATCAAACAAAGATGGCGAAGATCAGAGGGTTTAAGGAATATTTAATAGGCTAAAGTGACTACAATGACAATGAATTGCTAATCTGTCGCCCAATTAGATTTGTGCCTGGATTAACTGTTGATATAAGCTTGATATAAGGTCCTTACCTCAGAGGCTTCTTTCACATCATGAACTCTCAAGATTTGTACTCCATTGATCAGTGATAGCATATGCAAGGCCGAAGTGCCATTGAGGGCGTCGCTGGGGGATATCTTGAGCAGTCTGTGGATCAATGATTTTCTCGATAACCCGACGAGCACAGGCAAGTCAAATATCTGAAAACTCCCTAAAGATTTCAACATGGTATAATTGTCCGATAAGGACTTACCAAATCCTATTCCTGGGTCAACGATAAGGTTATTGAGTCCTAGTGACTTGGCAGCACCGATTCTGTCCGTCATATAAGCCAACACATCCATAATGATATCATCATATCCCGTCTCATCTTGCATGGTTTGGGGCGACCCCTTCATATGCATCAACACATAGATCAGTCCCAGCTCTGCGACTGTCTTATACATCTGATCATCTTTAGTACCAGCACTGATATCATTGACGATATCGATACCAATTTGATGTGCTTCGATGACTACTTCTGCACGATATGTGTCAATAGAGATGATCGCTTGAGGGTGATGGCTGCGCAGTGCAGTTACCGCTGGCAATAATCGATCTAACTCCTCTGCAACGCTTATCTCCTCCGCACCTGGACGTGAGGACATACCTCCGACATCAATGATATCCACATCATGAGCGATCATATCATCTACCTTAGATAGCAAATCATCCTTGGAGACTCTACTTCCATGATAAAATGAATCTGGGGTAATATTTAATATCCCCATTATCAATGGTTTATCAAAACTAAGGAGCCTATTGGCCGCTATACAGTTATAAGTCATATCTACTGAGGTCATGGAGGCAAAATAAAGGATTATCATTTAAAAATAACAACATCAAAATCCTATATCCAATAAACAATAGCCCTGAGATAAATTGAGTTTGTCTATAAGAATCGAGTAAATTTGCATCGTGAAGAAGTACAGGTCTGAAGTTTTATTAGTAGCAAGTGCCATCGTTTTGGGACTCTGGGGTTACTACTTAATCGAAAGAAAGAATCAAGAGTCCAGCAAACTAACTGCAGATACAACGGTCATAGTTCCGCCTCCACCTCCTACAAAGTACGGCTATGACATGAATCAATATAAATTCGAAGATTATCCTATTAAGTATGGTTCATTCATAGGAGATATACTGAGCGATTATGGAATCTCCTACAACAAGATATATCAATTAGAAAAGGAGGCAGAAAAAGTCTTCAGCCTGCGAAAGATTAAAGCTGGCAAGGATATCACGTTCATCAAGAACGACGAATGTGAGGCACCTACAGCTTTTATATATGCTCCAAACCTATTTACCTACGTGGATTTCACTTTTGGTGATTCTATACATGTGACGCAAAAAGATATCCCCTTTGAGACATGTCGAGAGATCGTTACCGGGACCATACATGCTGGAGGGTCCTTATCTGAATCTTTAGATGATAAAGGTTTGAGTTTGAGCATGGCGGATCAATTAGAAGATGCTTTGGCACAGGTTTACTTCCCTAGTGCTCAGCCTGGAGATAGATATAAAATTGTATTTGACCGAAAGTATATCGAAAACAAGCCTGTTGGATCAGGCAGCATCCTTGCGGCCTCCTACAAGAGTGGCAATTCAGAATACTACGGTTTTTACTATGAGAATGATCGTTATCAAGGATTTTATGACATTGAGGGCACACCTAACAAGAAGACTTTTCTAAGAGCACCGGTAAGGGCATCAAGGATTTCATCTTTTTACAATCTTAATAGATTTCACCCTGTTCTCAAGCGTCGCAAAGCCCATCTTGGCACCGATTATGCAGCCCCAAAGGGCACACCTATATTTAGTGTAGCCGATGGAGCTATAACTCGTCGAGGCTTTACCAATGGCAATGGTAACTATATCAAAATCCGTCATAGCGACCTCTATCAGAGCCAATACCTTCATATGAGTAAATTCAAATCAGGATTAAAAGTAGGGTCACGTGTCAAGCAAGGACAAGTGATAGGTTATGTCGGTTCTACGGGTCTTGCTACAGGTAACCACGTATGTTTTAGATTTTGGAAAAATGGAAAGCAAATCAATCATCTAAGAGAGAACTTCCCCCCTCTTGATCCTATGCCTGAGGAAAGCTTACCGGATTACTACCAAGTACGTGACCAATACTGGAGGGAGCTTAGTACGCTGCCTTATGAGGATGAAGAAAGTGTCATCTATGCCACGACCGATGTATCCAGCTAGTAGATCGATGTTTTGACAAATGACTTTAACTGGCTTTAGTTAGCGTAAATCCAAAAGTAGAACCCACACCTATAGTACTCCTGACATTGATGTTCTGATGGTGAGCCTCAAGTATGTGCTTGACAATTGATAATCCCAACCCAGATCCCCCTTGGTTACGACTGCGCCCGGCGTCTACACGATAGAACCTGTCAAACAAATGCTTCAGATGAACCTCTTCTATGCCGATACCATCATCACTGACCTCTATCAAAACCTTGTCAGCCATATCATAAAACGCTATCTTAGTTACCCCTCCGTTTTTACCATATTTGATAGAGTTGGAGATAAGATTAGAGAACACCTGCTGGATATTTCCTCTATCAGCATCAACATCAAAAGACTTTGACGCACCTTCCTTTAGTTTGACGCTAATGTTTTTATCAGTTGCCAATATGGATAAATCATCTAACACATCAAGCGCTAGACCTCTAAGATCAAATCTGGTCTTGTTAAGCTTCATCCCGCCAGATTCTAATTTATTGATGATTTCGAGATCTTCAACTATATTTTGAAGTCTCTCAACATTTATCAAAGCTCTCTCTATGTATCTTTTATTAATTTTTTCATCATATAGCCCTCCATCCAATAAAGTATGTAGAAAACCCTGTATCGTAAATATTGGTGTCTTTAATTCATGCGATACATTGCCTAAAAAGTTACGACGGTAGGTCTCTAATTCTGTTAAGTATATAATCTCATCTTCTTTTTCTTCAGCCCAATCCATCACCTCTTGATTCACCTCTTCAATAGACATATCAGACATATTATTAGCTCTATTATAAGGCATACTCCTCTTAGACTCACCGATGATTTTATATATCAGTTTGATCTTGCGAAAGACAAATTTTTCGAAGAAGAATCTAACTACGAAGTAGGAGGAGATCAAAGACAACAAAAGCAAAAAGATCCAGAACCATCCAGAGCGGAAGTAGCTAAAACCCGAGAAGTAGACCAATGCGAATACGAGGATATTCAACCCACCTAAAAAACAGGTTAGGATCAATGCTATCTCTTTGACTGTAATATTCTTAAACAAAGGATTAATACTTAAATTTATAACCTACTCCTTTATAGGTTTTGATATAGTCACTCCCTATTTTTTCTCGCACCTTGCGGATATGGACATCTATGGTGCGATCCCCAACTATTACTTCTCTGCCCCACACTTTTCTCAAGATTTCGTCTCTTTTGAACACCTTCCCTGGTTTAGATACTAATAAACAGAGCAAATCAAACTCTTTCTTGGCGAGGTTTATCTCTTCCCCTTTGACGGTGACTTTAAATTCTTCTCGATCTATTTCTAAGACATCAAATTTCAAAATCTCCTCCTGATTCTTATTTTGAAACCTATAATGTCGACGTATAATCGCCTTTACTCTACTCTTGAGGACTATGGGCTTGACAGGCTTGGTGATGTAATCATCACCTCCTGACTCGAGTGCCGATACTTGAGTAAAAGATTCGCTACGGGCTGTAAGAAATATGATTAGCGTGTTTTTCAGATTCTTGTTCTCTCTGATCAAAGTACAGACCTCTATGCCATCCATGCCAGGCATCATAATATCGAGTATAATAAGATCAGGACTAAACTCTTCGGCCTTTTGTAGTGCTTCTGTGCCGTTAGAGGCTGTCTGAATTTGATAACCTTCCTTAGAGAGATTGTAGCTAACGAATTCTAATATATCTTCTTCATCATCGACTATGAGTACTTTGATTTCATTGCTCATTCTTCTTTGTTTTCATCGATATTCTTCTGATCCAGACTGTCACGTTTTTGCTCTAATAATTTGACTACGTCTTTTGAGAATTCTCTGTATGCTTTAGTATCAAATTGATAAAGATAAAGGTTAGTATCCAGCTGAGCCTGACTGACATTGTAAACTTTAAGTAAACTTTCTCTCAAGCCCTGTCTTATAGAATCCTGGATACGTATATCATAATTGCGTAAGACATGCTCGGCTATGTATAGATCTGCTACAATCTCTACCATTTTATCACGCTCTATAGGATCATACCCTTTGTCACATCCAAGTACTAATAATCCAATACAGAACAAGATGAATACCCTCACGACCTTT
>CAZJHC010000118.1:0-10161 GCA_964545645.1 uncultured Saprospiraceae bacterium | reverse complement strand
GTTTAACGTCACTTACGTCCCTCAAGAAAATTATTGATTATCTCGATTATCGATTAAATATGATCGTGGGTGTCGTTCTTAATATATTGATCTTGTGGGATCTCAGAGTACTTAAGATGCTCAGTGATTGGCAAACAGATCATAAAGGAGCACCGGTAAAGATATTTGATATGGTTGGCAAGATGGAGGCACTGATGAGTCTGTCTACTTGGGCGTATAATCATGATCATTTTGACTATGCTACCGTCAGTGATGGAGCGTTTAAATTAACGGGCGACCAAGTTCATCATCCTCTCCTCCTTACTAAGACAAGCGTTGACAACAGTATATCAATAGCGCCTGGAGAGTATGCCACCATTATCACTGGTTCCAATATGGCAGGTAAGAGTACTTTTTTGAGGGCTATAGGTTGCAATATGATTTTGGCTTATGCTGGCACAAGGGTGAGTGCATCGACAATGGATATCAGCAGGCTCCAACTGATTAGCTATATGCGCATCAAGGACAATATAGACGAAGGAGTGAGCACCTTTAAAGCTGAACTAAATCGGGTTGCCAAGATATTAGAGTACCTCCACCTCGGGGATCAAACTATGCTGCTCGTTGATGAGATGCTCCGAGGGACTAATTCGGTGGATAAGCTAGCAGGATCCAAAGCCATCGTCCAAAGATTGATAGAGCTTAAAGCCCATGCTCTCGTTGCGACGCATGATATACAACTAGCAGAGATGGAACAAGAGTATCCCAACGAAATAGAAAATTATTACTTTGACATAAGCTACGCCAACGGTGAATTGCAGTTTGATTATAAGTTGAAAAATGGCATCTGCAATACCTTTAATGCAAGCTATCTGCTTAGAGAGCTGGGACTTGATGTCGCTGATCAGGATAGAAGCTTATCTACAAAGTGATCTAACATGCTGATAAGAGCGGTATATGGATCCTCTTGATCATTTATATCTGTCAGTTGAGGAAGATGCTCTGCAAAGTATATTTGATTATTAGCCATCTCAAATAAATTACTCGCCAGACTATACTTGTAAGGAAAGTCTGCATTGACTTCTTTTATAATTTCAGCAACAGTCTTGACGACGTCCTTATAGGCCAAAAATATTCCTTTATCATTTTCTTTATCTACTTGATGTGTGTGATATGCTTTGGAGCCTTCATTGATGATTATCCTGTGGAGTTGATTTTGATTGATATAGTCTGTTACTGTTGTCTCTGATGACGCCCGCACCAGTTTTTCTATGGCGATATGTAGTTTCTTTTTAGGATCATCTATATTCTTAAGGTTGATCTGTATCAAGTAATGCACCCACTCCCAGTACCAACATGTTAAAAACAAAAGGAGTAGATGCTTGTTGTCAAAATATCTATATATCGATGCTTCTGTTGATCCTATTTGTGTTGCAAGTTTTTTGAATGTAAATACTTCCAACCCTAGTTCATCTATGAGGCTTATACCATGCTTGAGGATGTTTTGACCCAGTTTTGTGTCTTGAGGGTCTCTGTTGTACAAGCCTTCATTGAGGCTGAATTTTATGCCTGAAATCAAATTAATTAGGTTTTTCTAAAACAAAAATAACAATTACCTGTTTGCTTATTGTTCGTTATCAATGATAGTATAACTATAATCGATAAGAGATAAATATATTTTGATATATAATATCTAAAGTGAAGTACTGTCTAATATCATTATTGTTGTGTTTAGCCATCGTTGATGTGGTGGTACCTATCTGTATGGATATAGATAAAAGTGGCACGATAGAGTTGGTAGAGTCTGACAAAGAAGGGGAGAAAGAAGAAACAGAAAAGAGTAAAAAGAAGACGCATTTAAACACCTTTCTAAACGAGAGATCTTATCAAGGCACTGGTCAACTAAAAGATAAAGGATTATCCAATATATTATCCTATCAAAAAGAACCCTTCTTAGAGTATCAGGATCCTCCACCCGAGTAGTAATGTCATTTTTTCAAGACATTCCTTTGACTGCCCAACTTAAACAATATTATTCTGTCCAAAATAAAATCAAACATGGAATCAAAAAATCCAATGTCATTATTCAGTAATGTTAAAAGTGATGCACCAGCAAGTGTTATCGTATTCTTAGTTGCAGTGCCACTGTGTTTGGGTATAGCGCTCGCCTCAGGAGCCCCTTTATTTTCTGGTATTATTGCCGGGATCATAGGAGGTATTGTGGTAGGGGCATTCAGTGGGTCACAATTAGGTGTTAGTGGACCTGCAGCCGGATTAGCGGTTATCGTCTTGACGGCTATCGATTCATTAGGCTCGTTTGAGATCTTTCTCATGGCCGTTGTCATCGGTGGTTTGTTTCAATTGATACTTGGTTTTTTGCAAGCAGGTATTATAGGATATTATTTCCCGTCATCAGTGATCAACGGTATGCTATCAGGTATCGGTATTATCATCATCCTCAAGCAAATACCACATGCCTTTGGTTATGATAAAGACTATGAAGGGAGTCTTGCGTTTAACAATCCCGATGGCCAAAATACCTTTACAGAATTAGGTAATATGTTGAACTACATTAGTCCAGGGGCACTTATCATAACAGCTATATCAATGACCGTTCTAATACTTTGGGAACAAGGATTTATGAAGAAAATCAAGCTGTTTCAGTCAGTTCAAGGCCCGCTGGTTGTTGTAGTCTCAGGTATCTTGCTCAATTTGTTGATGGCCAATACGTCATATGCCCTTAATGTTGATCAGATAGTTTCGATCCCTGTGGCAGGCAACTTTAATGAGTTTGTAGGATTGTTTACCCTACCAGACTTCTCACACATTACCAACCCTCAAGTGTACTTGACTGGTATGACGATAGCAGTAGTTGCCAGTTTAGAGACGCTACTCTGCCTGGAGGCAACTGACAAGCTTGATCCTCAAAAAAGAGTATCTCCGGCCAATCAAGAACTAAAGGCACAAGGTATAGGTAACATGATCTCTGGGATGGTCGGCGGATTGCCTATTACACAGGTGATTGTGCGTAGTTCTGTCAATATTCAATCAGGCGGTAAAACCAAGCTTTCGGCCATACTACATGGATTTATCTTGTTGATCAGTGCGATGATCATACCAGGTGTACTCAATTTAATCCCTCTAGCGAGTTTAGCTGCGATTCTATTCATGGTAGGATATAAGTTGGCCAGACCTGCCAAGTTTAAGAAAATGTTTAGTCTTGGGTGGTCTTCGTTTATACCATTTATTGTGACTATAGTTGGTATCGTCATGACAGACCTCTTAATCGGTATCGGTATCGGTATGGTTGTAGCAATATTCTTTGTTTTATATAACAATTATAAGATTCCATTCTTATTTGAAACCGAGGAGCATCTTAATCCAGATGGTGAGATTCGATTAGAATTATCCGAGGATGTAACATTCCTTAACAAGGCGAATATTCAAAGAGCGTTGACTAATGTGCCAGCTAACTCCAAGTTGATCATCGATGCAACCAAGACTGTTCATATGGATCCAGATGTTGTAGAAATCATTGAAGAGTTTGAGATACAAGCCAAGACTAAGAATATTGATCTTACCGTATTGGAGCGTAAGCGCAAAGGACTATCAATATCACCATCAAGAACGTTAGATCAGGCTTTTGAAGACCAAATCAGTCTTGATAAAAAAAAAGCTAGCTGATCACTCAGCGGATATTAATTAACTAAGAATAATTGAAAAAAATGGAATTAACAGTAGGAATGACTCAGACGAAGGAATCTCAAGATTCTATTAGTCCGTCCGTAGCCATTGATCTTTTAAAAGCAGGAAACGATAGATTTTTAAGCAATAGCAGTGTTCATCGTGATTTGCATGCACAAGTTACAGCTACTGGCACAGGGCAATATCCATTTGCCAGTGTAGTGAGTTGTATAGACTCGAGGATACCAACGGAGATCATATTTGATCAGGGTATCGGAGATATCTTTAATGCCAGAGTGGCTGGCAATTTCGTTAATCCTGATATCTTAGGAAGCCTTGAGTTTGCTTGTAAGTTGGCAGGATCTAAAGTAATAGTCATCATGGGGCACACTTCATGTGGAGCGGTTAAAGGTGCCTGTGATCATGCCCAATTAGGAAATCTCACTCAAATGTTGGACAAAATAATGCCAGCGGTAGTGAATACCGATACTGCTGAAGGAGAGGAACGATCTTCTAAAAATCTGGACTTCGTCAATAGGGTAGCGGTCGCTAATGTCAACATGACTATAGATCGTGTTAAGTCTGATAGTCCAGTACTCAACGAGATGCATAAGGCTGGAGAGATTGATATTATAGGAGCTATGTATGATGTGAAAAGTGGTAAGGTGTCTTTCTTATAGATTGTAGCACCATATTGAAAAATAGTTTTGAGGGTCTCCATATGGGGACCCTTTTTAGTGCAAGCAAATCGAGCATGATTGTTATCTTGATATAGTCAATGTTTAATTAATATGAAACGACTGGTTATTTATTGTGGTTCGAGTAATGGAACTGAAGAGATCTATAAAGAGCAAGCCTATCGGTTAGGCGTCACATTAGCCTCAGAAAATATTGATCTAATTTACGGGGGCGCTCAAGTAGGTCTGATGGGAGCCGTTGCCGATGGGGCCTTGTCCATATACGGTAAAGTAACAGGTGTAATACCTCACTTTCTTAGTTCTAAAGAAATAGCACATCATGGTCTAAGCCAATTGATCAAGGTTGAAACCATGCATCAGCGCAAAGCAAAAATGATAGAAATGTGCGATGGCGCCATCGCCTTGCCTGGAGGCTTTGGCACCTTAGAAGAACTCTTTGAAATATTGACATGGGGCCAGCTGGGACTGCATCTTAAACCAGTAGGCCTTTTAAATATCAATGGGTTTTATGATGACTTGATGCAACTCCTCGATAAGATGGTGACTAAAGGATTTTTGAAGGGATCAAATAGAGATATGCTCTTAGTAGACGACAATATCGATCAGCTACTTGGCAAAATGCACAACTATAAAGCGCCTCCACTCCCAAAATGGATCACTTAAGCTTTCTGTCAGCGAAGGGTTTGTGGGACAATTGAGCACTATATGACAAGCCGTTCCAACGCATGATAGGCCAGTTTCTATTTTTCTGAGATTAAAATGCTTGGAGCAATCCAAATGGTTAATAGGCTGATATAAATAAAGCACGAACATCATGATTCACCTAACTCAATTAATGCATCTCAATGAGGGGAAAGAAGCGCTATTTTAAATCAGTCCTTCTTCTTCCAAGGATTCTTTTAGCTTGGACTGATTTTCCCAGAACCGATCTTTGATCTTTTGCATAACATCGTCAAATGCTGGATGGTCTTTCATAGGATTTAAAAGCGGGTCAATTTTCAGAAATACGAGCATCCAATATTGATAATTATCCTCCTTTGCGAACCTGTTGAATTGTTCAATGGCCAGTTCCATTTCTCCATCATTCGCATACTTCACAGCCATGCTTGCACTTTTATAGATGGATTGATCATTTTCGCAGTAGTCGGCATAAGACTGATAAAAATCTTTTGACCGTTCAATGAGGCCCATCTGTTCATATACTTTTCCAATCCTGATATCTTCATGAGCATATATATCCAGCCCATGTACTTCTCTGGCAATGACAAATTTCTGATAGTAGTAAAAAGCGCTGTCATAGTCTTCTTCGTAAAACTGAAATTTTGCCACGTCTTGCAAGATGTCCAATCGTGTCGTATCCTTTTCCCATTCCTCCAGTAGCGATTGTTGGGTCTGTTCGATACTGGCTCCATTGGCATACATGATCAAAGCTTTGACATAAGGCGCAAAATAGTTCTCAGGAGAGTGATTAAGTGACCGATCGATGTACGCTATTGCTTCATTTATAAAACCATTTTGTATGAAGGCATTGCTCAGATTTAGGTAGAGATAGCTTAGGGTGACTGAATCAGCCGCAGCTACATCAAGCTGAACCCCTTTCAAGGCGTACTCCAAGTACTTACCTGAGTTGGGCATTATTCTAAAATAGAAGTCGGCAAGCATCTGGACGGCAAAAGACGAATTAGGGTGATACTCCAGGGCTTTTTCAAGGTGCGGCAGAGCCAATTTATATTCCTTTGTTTGTATGTAGTAGAACGACTTGGCGATCAAACTCTCCGCAGATTTTGAATCATATAGCAAGGCCTTGTCCGCATAACTATTAATCTTATCGGTGTACTTTTTCTCCATTTGGGACAATTCAAGAAGATAGTACGATATGGCGATGTTGGCATAGGCCAAACCGAATTCTGAGTCTTGTTCTATCGCTTTTTCAAATAAACCAATGGCTTGTTGAAGTCCATCATGTGTACGTGAATTATAGGGTTCAAGTCCCTGAAGGTAATAATCATAGGCCAGCAAGTTATCAGTAGGTTTGGTCTCAATGCGTTCAAGCTCCGAAGGAGTTACGATGACTTCTATGGAAGTGACGATGTTTCGAGCTACTTCATTCTGTAATTCAAAAATATCAACGACTTCCTTATTGTATTGCTCTGCCCAGAGGTAGCGATCTGTGGAAGCCTCAATCAATTGAATATTGAGCAATACCTGATCTCCTATCTTCTGTCCGCTCCCAACTACAAAATAGTTGACATTCAGTTCCTCAGCCATTTCGGGAATGGTCTTGTCTGTCGTTCTATATTTTTCCACTGAGGATCGGCTGATTACTCGTAGATCTTTGATTTTCTGCAAGTTGCTCAAGGTAGACTCCATCAAACCGTTGACAAAATAGAGATTCGAAGAATCAGTGCTTTCATTTTTAAAAGGCAGCACAGCAATGGACTTATCATCCATACTTGCTATAGTGACAGCATCTGTCTCTCGATTGAAGATACCAGCGAAATAAGCACCTATCATTAGTATGAAAAGAGCAATGCCAACCTTGGACCATTTGTCTAATGAATTAGCTCTCGTATCTGTAGAAATTTGGGAATCATGATCATCATCAAAACCGAGCTCATAGTTCGAAACTGCATATATTTCTATCGGTTTAGTAACATTCTTGAGTTTATGTACACCTCTTGAGGAAGTAAGTAGATCAGCTTGATTTTTTATTTCATCATAGACTTTGTCAGAGATATAAATGCTTCCTGTAGTAGCTAGTGATTCAATACGTGCAGCTACGTTAACCCCATCCCCAATAATCTCTTGGTCTGTAGCAATTATATCGCCCGAATGGATACCTACACGGATGGGGATCCCTGGATCCTGTTTAGTGAAGGCAAGCTGCATTTCTATGCCGCATTGAACCGCATCAATAGCACTTTGGAATGTGCTCAACGTACCATCCCCATAATACTGCAGGATACGGCCGTTATATTTTCTGGTGGTGGAGTCAAATACCTCTCTATGCCGGTCTCTATATGTTACAGCTTTATTTTCATCCTTTTGCATTAGTGCAGTATATCCTACGATGTCAGTGAACATAATAGCGAGCAACTGTCGCTGCCTAGCAGTTGAGACTCCTGGATGTTTATCGGGCTCTCCTCTTCGACCGACCCCACCGGGAGGATATCCATAATACTCCCTGAAGCATTTAATAAAATAGGAAGTACTGCTAAATCCTACTTTGAACGATACTTCCGATACCGTCGATGAAGTCTGTCGCAATATCTCCATTCCTTTTTCTAATCGAACCTGACGTATGAATTGACTCGCTGAAAGCTTAGTTTGTTTCTTGATCTTTCTAAGTAGGCTGGAGCGGCTGGTATTCATGGCTTCTGCCAGATCAGATACGCCAAATTGCTCATTAGCAACGTTTTCAAGGATGATTGATTCCGCTTGATCTACAAAGTTCTCGGTGTTGAAAAGTCCGTCTGACATAGTTGATACTAAGTCTAAAGCTAGCAAATATTTAGAGTAAAATCAATACACATAGAGTTTGCTATAAAACAATGAAGAATTCAGATGATTGCGTCATAATTTATATCCCTGCTGCATAGTTTTTATTGCTTCCGCAAACTTTATAGATATCGCTGCATAGCTCATAGGTCCTGCTTTCACTCCTACATCACCTTTGTAATTATTAATTAACCACATAGAAAATTAAAAAATTGAGACTATGAAAATATTACAGAACTTCTCCTATAGAATACTTGCCACGCTTGTATTAGTGGCCTTGTTTTTAGCGGCATGTATTAATACTGATACGAACAAGAACAATGAATCAGGAGTCGATACTCCTGACATGAATATTCACGATGCAGTGCTCGCAGGCAAGCTGGAAGTAGTAAGACAACACATCAAGGCAGGTACAGACATCAATGAGAAAGAGTCTATGAGTGGGTCAACTCCATTAATCTCAGCTGCCACATTTGACAAAACTGATATTGCCGAAGCGCTCATTCAAGCTGATGCAAACTTGACCATCACCAATAATGATGGAACAACAGCGCTTCATGCTGCAGCCTTCTTTTGTCGGGTGGAGATCGTACAGTTGCTGATCGATGCCAATGCTGATAAGACCCTTAGAAATAATTTCGGTGCCACTCCCAGAGAAACTGTAATGGGACCATTTGCTCAGATTAAGCCCATCTATGAAATGATGCAGCAACAGTTAGCCCCTTTAGGCTTGCAGCTGGATATGGCACAGCTCGAAAAGACTCGACCTGTAATCGAAATGATGTTACAGTAACATATAACTAAATCAATTAATACGATAACGATGGAAAGAAGAAACGATATTGACTGGTTGCGAGTGATTGCGATAGGACTGCTGTTGATCTATCATGTGGCAATTATCTTTCAACCTTGGGCGATGTTTGTCGGATTCATCAGGAGTGATGAGACGATAGAAAACCTGTGGAAGCCTATGACTATGCTCAATGTTTGGCGGATTCCGTTGCTATTTTATGTATCAGGCATGGGTGTTTACTTTGCCATGCGTAAACGTATCTGGGCAGAATTATTGCGAGAGCGTTCTAAACGAATTCTCCTTCCTTTTGTCTTTGGAATTGTAGCCATAGTGCCTTTACAATTTCTGGTATTTCAGCGATACTACAATTTGCCTTTAAGTTATTATGCTCATCCGGCACATTTATGGTTCTTGGGGAACATATTCATCTATGTACTGATACTGCTACCAGTATTTTACTTCTTGAAGCACAGAGTAGGAGACAAGTTAATGAGAGTTGTATCACTCGTCATGAGTAATCCATTCGGTCCCATCTCTATCTCGGTCTTTTTCATACTTGAAACCCTTATAGTCAAGCCACAAGTCTTTGAAATGTATGCCCAGACCTGGCATGGTTTCTTCCTTGGACTCTTGGCTTTCTTTTTCGGATTTATTTTCGTCTATAGTGGCAAGACTTTCTGGCAGACTATTTTGAAATGGCGATGGCTGTATCTGACTATAGCTGTGGCATTATATATCACACGGTTTTTGGTTTTTGATCTGAAGTCACCCAACTACCTGATGGCCTTGGAATCCCATTGCTGGATCCTATCGGTTTTCGGATTTGGGTACTGCTATCTGAACAAGCCCAGTAAGGTCTTAAGCTATTTGAGTCAGGCGGCCTATCCGGTTTATATCATTCACATGTTGGTATTGTATGCTGGTGCGCTGGTCATCCTTCCATTGTCTTTGCCGGTCATACTTAAATTCATAATCATGAGCATATTCACTATTTCCGTGAGTATTCTAATCTATGAATTGATCATAAGGAGGATAACTTTCCTGAGGCCCTTGTTCGGATTGAAATGGATCTACCATAAATCCATTGGGCCTAAAATTCCAGCAACAGTCGCAGGATCCACAACTTAAAAAACAGACTCTTTAACACTATTCAATCATAAAACTATATCAATCTAAAAATGACAATTATGAAAAATTTTATTTCCATTCTTTTATGTTTTTGCACTATAGGTGCTTTTGCTCAAAACAACTCATCAGATCATCGAGATAATGAAGTAGACCATAAATACAGGGTGAGTACTATTTATCTTATGTCAGATCTTATTCTGGTAGACTGGAACAAGCGAACCAGTGTCCAAATGATAGAATTTCATGTGAAACGAAACCTTGATAACAAGAATATTATAGGTCTAAAGTTGGCAAGATGGAGGTTGTTTCAACCCATGGGAATCCAATGGTGGGATGGTCTCTTGGACAAGATAGATTCCGGAAGTGAATACTATCCAGGAC
>CAZJHC010000117.1:0-10176 GCA_964545645.1 uncultured Saprospiraceae bacterium | reverse complement strand
GTAAAGGAGACATTAGAGAAAAACGATTATAAAGTAGAACTCTACACAACTGGCACAATGGCTGCAGAGGCATTTGATGTGAGTAAGTACGACATATGTGTCCTCGATATTATGTTGCCAGGAATGAATGGTTACGACTTATCCCAACGGATAAGAACATCAGCACCTGAGATCCCAATACTCTTCCTGACTGCCAAGGATCAAACCGAAGACCTAATCAAGGGTTTCAAATCCGGAGGTAATGATTATATCAAAAAACCCTTCAGCATAGAAGAATTAATCGTTAGAATAAACAACCTGCTGAACCTAACCAAGCTTAAAATTGAAACAACCAAAGTCAACGATGTACTCAAGATAGGTAAGTATTTTAAATTTTATTGTCACAAACAAGTACTCGCCTACCAAGAACAAGAACAAAAATTATCCTATAAGCAAAGTCAACTCTTAACCTTATTGAGCACTCGTATCAATGAGCCAGTGGCAAGAAAGGAAATCCTTCTCAGTCTATGGGAAGATGACTCGTTCTATAACTCTCGTAATCTGGATGTTTATATAACCAAATTGCGGAGCTATCTAAAGAAAGATTCAACCGTCAAGCTAATCACTCTTAAAGGTGTCGGATATAGACTGAGTGTGGATTAGAAACTATATACTTTTCGTGTAGCTGATTGTGCTCTATCAGGATGCTTCATACCCTTGGTGCTAACCCCATAAAGCCATTAATTAAGAATAGATATTTATCAATTAATGTATTGATCAAGCCACATATCCATATCTATGTTCGTTTTAAAGAAAAAAACAACTATGCGTAACCACTTATTTCTGATCATTGCTAGTCTAGTGACTGTATTATTTTCCTGTAGCTCCTCTGAAGAGATGGAAGATACATTGCAAACTAAAAATGTAGTGACAAATGTCAGAGTAGTGGACTTTAGCAATGGAAATAACAGCTCTGATATTATTGTCCTTCTCAACAATGAAGCGGACCCGACAGTGGAACAATTTGTATTCTTTGTCACATCGCCTAATGCTATCGTCGACGTAGCTATGGTAAATGCTCTTAATAGTACTAACTCTGTTAGCGTATCCGCTAATCTAACTGAACAAGATATTTCATTCCCAGCAGGTCTGAATGATATAAGTGGGGCGTCCATTGTGGATGGAACTGATTATATTTTGCGAGTAGCCTTGCGCAGTGCAGATGATGTTTTCATAGATAGCCAATCAGCCGCATTTCAATTGTCAGCTGAGTCATATTTAAGTGGCAGATACAGAGGCACATGGAGTGATAACATCTTTACTGGTGGAATCTCTGCAGAATTATCTGTTGAAGCTGGCAGCTTGAGGGGTAAGTTTTGGTTTACGAGTAGCTATACAAGTTGTTGTGATGGTCCTGATGCTGATGATGGGCTCGTCTCGTTTAATGTTTTAGAGGATCAAATTACAGAGTTTAGCCTATCACAACGAGTAGAAGAATATAACAATAACGGCTCTTGCAACGGAAATTACGAAGGAAGTGGTAATATCATAAGGTATACTACCCTCTCGGCCAATCTAACTGGAGACGATTGTGATGGTGCTCATAATGGAACATTCTTTCTTAACAAAGATTCAGAGGAAAATTGATTCGGGTAAGTAATATCGTGGTGTAGTACGTCTATTTAACTTAATAAAGAATTGGCCGCCTACTCTAATATGAAGATTTCTTCTCTCGGAACAAATCCTACTTTTGAAGTGTATATAGCCTATTCTTTTAGAACCCAATAATTCCATTTTTTGGATAGATTAACTATACCAAGACTAAATCCAACAACCTATCTACTATTTTTCTTAGTCACAGCTGTCGAAGATAACACGCCTATCATAAAAAATATATGATAACATCAGAAGATCTTTCTTCAAGAGTGAGGCGATAGAGGCCAAGATTTTTCACATTGGAGGTAGGTTTAAAAACCACTTAGTACGTGTCAAGTTCTATTCTATTTTCTTTTTTTGAATCGCCCTCCATGCCAATTGAAAGAATAGTCTCGTAAGATGATTTAGGTTGGCAAATTTCTCATTGGTTGTGAGTCCTTTGTGGTATCTGTAATATATCTGCTGGACTATCACTGCATTCTTAAATAAGCCAAAGGCATAGTAAAATACAAGATGATTGATGGAACGACCGCTCTTGAGGCTATACTTATGGACGATATCTGAGCGAGACGGATTGCCCTCCAGCATCGTAGGATATGGGAACACCATCCGTATCATTGGATCATCATCAGCAGTCACCCAGTAAGCGATAGCGGCCCCTAAGTCCATGAATGGGTCCCCAAGCGTACACATCTCCCAGTCCAATACCGCCGTAATACGCTCCCAGCTATCATCCTCAAAAACCACATTATCATATTTATAATCATTGTGTATCAAGCAATGATCATATTGTCTCGGTTGATGCTCCTCAAGCCAAGCCATAACCTTCAGCGCTTCGGGTATTTCTTCTGTTGTGGCTTTGAGATATTGCTTAGTCCAATTGCGCACTTGTCGCTCTACATATCCTACAGGTCGGCCCAAATCACTCAACCCTAGGCTGTCATAACTCAGTTGATGCAACTCGACCATCGTATCCAACCAACAATTAGCTATCGTTGGAAATTCAGTTGATGATATCTTTCTCTCTCGAGCAACTTCATTGTCTATAATGATTCCTTCTACCTTCTCCATGATATAAAAGGAAGCTCCTATAATCGACTCATCCTCTGTATAGGCATATGCCTTTGGAGCCTTATCAAAACCATTGCCCAAGCCAGATAGCACCTTATATTCACGTCCCATATCATGACCTCGTTTAATGGCTCCTTTAGGAGGTCGACGCAGGACCAATTCTTTATCTTCGATCTGTATTAAGTACGTGAGATTGGAGGCTCCTACAGAAAATTGGTATATGTCGATATCACTCTGAACATCAGTGATCAACTCATTGTGATATAAGTATCTTTTCAACGATGACTTATCTAACTCTTCTCCTTTTCTAACTTCGACGATGGGCATAGCTTACGTATTACTTGTTTTGGACTTGAGGGTCAAAGTAGAAAGTTATGAACACTTACAAAAATTAATTATTGGACATTACTTATGCTATTTGATTGTGTTAGGATAAATAACGTAGCAAGAATGATACATCTAAATCGAATTTGACAAATTGTACCATAGGAGTTTTTGTTAACAGCGTAAATTTTTAACAGAATAATCCTGCCTAAAGCTAGTAAGACTTTATTATTGCAAGATGCCAAGATTGTTGAACCATCCTTTAATGACAATACGCTACAAATGGAGATTTATAGTCTGGATCATAGGATGCTGGACGTACATGAGTTGTACCTCCTATCCTGTAAAAAATAATGAAGAGAGCATCATAGTAGCCCCTATAGATAAACAGCGTGGCATACATGTTTTTGGAGGATTGGATTCATTGAGTTTGATTGATTTAGCTGATGTTCATTCTGATTGGATCACATTGGTACCATATGCTGGGCAGACTGATCATAAGAGTCCCAACATAAGATATACTCGGGGTGACGACCCTAATAGTCAAAAATTACGAGACGACAGATGGAAACAACAGATTAATTACGCTCATCAAGCTGGATTTAAAGTGTTTCTCAAACCTCATATATGGATACGCAATCCCAACAAGGGTAAATGGAGATCAGATATCTATTATGCAGAAGAGCAAGACTGGCTATCATGGCAACAAGACTACAGAGCATTTATACTTCATTATGCTACGTTGGCTCAAGAGGTACAGGTAGAAATGTTCTGTGTCGGTACAGAACTCACCAGACTAAGTATAGAGAAGCCTGAATTTTGGCGTCAACTTATCGAGGAGATTAGAGAAATATATACTGGCAAGCTAACCTATGCTGCTAATTGGTACAAGGAGTATGACACCATCACTTTTTGGGATGAGCTGGACTATATCGGGGTACAGGCATACTTCCCCCTCTCTAATCAGGATCATCCAAGCCTCCAATCAATTAATCAAGGATGGCAAAAGTATATCACTAAGATGAGTCAGCTGAGTAACGAATTTAATAGGCCTTTAATATTTACCGAGATAGGATATAAAAGCACGGCAGATGCTGCGACTGAACCTTGGCAGTGGATAGACTATGAAGATGATTCTAAATTTATTAAATCAGACAGTACCCAAGCTTTTGCCTATCAAGCAATATTCGAGACAGTTTGGGATCAAAGCTGGTTCGCAGGGATGCACATCTGGCAGTGGCGAGGAGGTCATCGAGATAGGCGTGGTAGAAATCACCTTGACTTCACACCACAAGACAAGCCAGCAGAAAAAGTCATACAAAAGGGGTTTAAACTGTAAAGCCACTGAGGAGAGGCTAATAGATAAACGTCATATCTTCTTAGGATACTAAGCGTTTAGAATCTTCATAGCGTTATGAATCATAGGATATGATACTATTGAGGATATTCTCAATAATATTTTAGAAAATACATATTATGATCAAACAAATTATTGGGTCGATCATTCTTATATCGCTCTTCATCAGTTGTAGCGACTCCTTGACTTTAACGTCTCCTATAAGTGACCTATCAATTAGCACTGATGGATTTGGTTCTTCTACTGTCGGAAGTGGAGAGAAGCCATCAGCCAATATCCCTGACAATGGGCCATCTGATCATTCTGGATTGATTACAGCAGCAGAATGGAATGATCTCGATAGCTGGACCTTTTGGACAGACCTAATCAATGGAAGCGATTATAGCGATAAACCAGATTATTGGGAGTTTTATAATCATCATAGAGTTGCTATCAACCTTACCCATAATGGTCAAGCTGTTGTCGATGCTGACGTAGCGTTGATGAAAGATAATAACGAGATATGGAAGGCTAAGTCTGATAATCGGGGTAATGCTGAAGTATGGATCAATATGTTTGAATCATCCGATATAAACGATCTATCCGATTATCATGTAACAGTCAATGGAGTTCGGATTGATCAAGACTTAAGATTGTATCAAGATGGTATCAACGATATTTCTTTGAATACAGCATCGAGTCATAGCAATAAGGTTGAACTATGTTTTATAGTAGATGCCACAGGTTCAATGGGTGATGAATTAGAATTTTTGAAAGATGATCTCGAAGATGTCATAAACGTGGTCCTTGCAGACAATAGCAGTTTGGTAATACATACGGCAAGTGTATTCTATAGGGATGTGGAAGATGAGTATGTCACCAGAGTGTCCAATTTTTCTGATGATTTCATGGAGACTATTGACTTTATCCGAGATCAACGAGCCGATGGTGGAGGTGATACCCCCGAAGCTGTACATAGCGCATTGGATAAAGCTATCGATAAACTCCAGTGGTCCCAACATGCGAGAACCCGTATTGCATTTTTACTACTTGATGCACCACCACATCATGAGCCGCAAGTAGTCAATGACTTACAAAAATCAATTGAATTGGCTGCCAAAAAAGGAATCAAGATCATACCAATAACAGCAAGTGGAATCGATAAAGAAACAGAATTTTTGATGAGATTTTTCTCTATAGCCACTAATGGTACATATGTTTTTATCACTGATGATAGTGGTATAGGCAATGATCATCTCGAAGCCAGTGTCGGGGACTATGAAGTACAGTTTCTAAACGATCTAATGGTAAGATTAATTCAAAAATATACTCAATAACGTGTCACAAAACACTCAAGTATCATGATTTCAGGCATAAGAATATTGATTCTTCTTGGTATGTTTTCTTTTGTTTTAATCTCTTGCAACAAAGAAAATAATGAGCTCGCTCAAACCATCGAGATTAACAACAATATCATAGTCTCCACTCCTGATGGCTTCATATTAGAGCCTCTTATTGGGACCGATTCCTACGTAGCTAGGATTGTCAATCCCTCAGATAGTAGCTTTCTTATATTTATAGACATCGGTCAGCTAGCGGGACTCTATGTAGACCCCGATGAATCTGGAGCTCAAAGTGGACGCTCCGTAACTGCTCAATTCGTCTACAACATCCAAGAGAGAGAGTACTTAGCTGGGGATGATTGTTGCATATTTATCACTTTCCCAGATCTTGGCCCAGCCAACTTTGTAAGCTATGATAACCAACATATCGATCTTGTCCTTGATATAATGAGAACCCTAAGAACTCCTTAGGGACAGGACATTACTATGTAGCCAATGAACAAGTACGACTATATCAATAGGGCATTACTCCTAACCTAATCCATTAATTTCTCTTGCTTTAGATGAACATCCAAAAATGCCATGATCTTGCTCCACCCTTCTATCCGATTTTCGGTCTTTCTAAATCCATGCCCTTCGTCTGGAAAGAGTACATATTCCACAGGTACTCCGTTGGCTTTCATTCCTTCAACCATTTCATCTGATTCGACTTGCAAGACCCGTGGATCTTGAGCTCCTTGTAGTACCATCACTGGATTCTTAACTTGATCAGCATGAAATAGCGGAGAGATATTGTATAGACGAGTCGAATCAGCAGTATTAGGGTCACCCATCTCTAAGTATAATGCATCCTTGAAAGAACCCCACCATGGTGGTATACTTTTCAACGTCCTGAGCCAATTAGTCACACCGAAAATATTGACTCCTACTTTAAATTCATCAGGAGTATGAGTCATAGCTCTCATAGTCATATATCCACCGTATGATCCCCCGAGAATCCCAATCTTATCCGCATCAATGAAATCTAATCCTACTAAATAGTTCTTTCCTTCTATCACATCTTTAAGATCAACATCGCCATGCTTCTGATCATCCATCTTATAAAACGATTTTCCGTATCCGCTACTCCCTCTATTATTCACTCTCAACACTGCATAACCATGATTTACAAGATATTGATACTCAGATGAGTAATTTAGCCTGCTCTGACCTCCTGGTCCTCCATGTACTTGAACGATTGCAGGAACCTTATTAGTCGTACTTGCATGATACGGCTTGTACAGTATCGCCGGAATGTCTAATCCATCATATGATTTGAATCTTATGGTTTCTCCTTTTACTAAATCTTGAGCATTGATTTCATCATTCAATGTATTGGTCAATTTCTTAACATCGCCACTCTCAAAATCATAGATATATAGATCGCTTGGTGCATTAGAGCCACCGGCATACAAGGCCATTTTAGTCTCAGACTTTGATATGCTGATGTTAGTAATCTCCTTGCCTCCTAAGTCTGGGGATGGTAATACTTTATTCTTCTCTTGATCCAATATTTCGACAACAGTTTTACCATCCTCATTAATTCCAGAGATCCTATATCTACCAGACTCAGAAAAATAAGTATAGACTATATCCCAAGACTTCTCAATAACCTTAGACTTTTCTCCCGTTGCTATATCATAGGCAACGAGATATTTGAACTCACCACCTTCGTCAGTAGTATAATAAAGAACACTGTTATCAACACTAAAATCTGCAACGCTATGTCCAGCTAATCCTTCATTAATCTGTATCTCTTCACCAGTAGCAGCATTCAGTAGGAATAAGTTATTATCATTGGTATTAACCGATTTAGTTAAGGCAAAATAGTTCTTATCTCTTGACATGCCCCCTACATTTTTGCCTTCATCATTTTGATTAATCATCTTGGAACTGAAGTCATTGATAGACATCTCATACATATCAAAGAATTGAGGATTTCGCTCATTGGTGAGATAAAAAAAGCTCTTATAGTCTGCTGCCCATCCACCAAAAGCAGCTTTAGCACCTTCAGCTGGAGTAAGATCTTTTGATGTTCCATCGAGCTCTCTTAAAAAGATATGATCTATCTCATCTCCATTGTTATCACTCATATATAAGATGCGATCATCATTGGGAAAAAAGGATACAGGCCGAATGGTTTTATCTTCGGAATCCGTCAGTTGGCTTATTTCACTCGTAGCTAAATCAACGGTATACGCATTGAAAATGCCTGATTTATTACTGCCAATCAGGAGTTTGGACTCGTCATGAGAAAATGAACTTCCGAAGACGGATTCATTGTCCATGAACTGTTCAATGGTATATTGCTGAACCTCTCTCACGGGCTCTTGATTAGTTTTGCAATTAACTAATAGAATGGAGCAAATAATTAATACGAATATTGGGCGGACCATAAATATCAGGTTGAGTTGTTTTATTATAAAACCCATAAGATAAGAATATCACCCTGATCTGGTTGATTTTTGATAATTTATTAGATAGAACAAGGCCAATCCATAAGGATCATGCCCGATCTACTATCAACCCATGAAAATAATGTTCGCCTTGTTCTCCTATTGGCAAGAAGGGATCAGCCTCATAAAATCGAAATGATAGGACCATAAATACTTTATTTACTACTTACTCTTAGCTGCTTAGATCCAAACAACTGTCTTCATCCATAAGGTTGACATTTGGCTAAATATAGAATTTGACCACCAAACTCTCGTTACTAATGAACAGAGCTTTTAGATTTTATTAAGATTATAGATTAGCACATAGACGTTATCCTCTAAATCAACACAACCATGAGATCTATCTATCAATTACTATTCTTAACCTTGATTCTATTGATTTCCTCTTGCGCAGAGGACGAACCAATGCCATCAGAATCTTGCAATTTTGATGCTGTCCAATCTAAGGGAGATCGTCTGATTGGTTTGGACTTGCTTAATCTGACAGAGTCAAATTCGTTTGATCTCAACTTGTCCATTGCCAATGATATGGGCATAGATTTCATAGCATTGCACCTACCATGGAACATCATAGAGACATCCCCACAAGACTACGTGGATCCATTTAATGCGCTCCAGCTATTGAGTGAGACCGCAGTGGCTAATAACTATCAATTCAGTTTAACAATCAGGCCTATAGATCTAACTGGCAAAACGGTACCCTCCGACCTGGAGAGTGCTCGATTTAATGATGAAGCCATGATCGAAAGATTTAAAGAATTGCTTGAATTTGTATTCAGTAAAGTCACTCCGAGTGTATTGCTCAATATCCAAATCGGCAATGAAATTGATGGATATAATACGTCAAATGAGCCTATAAGTTTCTGGAGTGATTACAAAGATTTCCTGAGACAAAGCACAGATTATATACACTCATTCTATCCAGATCTGAAGGTTGGTTATACTGGAACTTTTCATGGCTTAATGCGTGATCAAAGTCGGTTTGTTGACTTAATGGATGCTGTAGACATTATAGGAGTGACCTACTACCCTATCAATGATGATTTCAGTGTAAAGGCCCCTGACGATGTATTTGAAGCCTTCAACGAACTTACTGCAGCTTTCGGTTCTAAAGACATTTATATTCAAGAAATAGGTTATCAGAGTAGCGCAGTGAATAATAGCTCAGAGCAAAAACAGGCTGAGTTCTTTTGTAATGCCTTCTCCGCTTGGGATCAACACAGAGATATCGTAAAAAGCATGAATCTCGTCAGACTCAACGATCTATCACAGAGCGAAGCGAATAGCGCAGCGACACCATATGGCATTACGGATGATCGTTTTATAGAATATCTAAGAACTCTTGGCCTGAGGTCATACTGTGGTGACGGTACTGATAAGCCAGCAATTCAAATGATTAAGGATAATATGTCCATTAGAGGTTGGTAACGATGGACTATATGAGAAAGCAATTAACCCTTTTTCTCGAGCCAGAGCAATCGGTAGTTATTGAGGGGCTACGCAAAACCTATAATCCTAAACAGTACGATCTCATTAAGAGTCATATAACCCTCTGCAGAGAAGACGAAATAATAGACATAACCCAGATTAAAGAAAATCTGGCTCATCTCAAGTTCAAACCATTCAAGTTAGCACTAAGAGGATTTAAAAGATTTAATGAAGGTAAAGGGGTACTCATTGAAGTTGATGATGCTAAGAATCATTTTAAAAACTTAAGAATAGCCGTCTTGCATAAGGTCGTAGATCACCCTCGAGATCACAAGCCCCATATAACTTTAATGCATCCAAGAAATTCTACTTGTACAGCCTTGATTTACGAGACAATAGAAAAATCAAATTTGCCTCAAGAAATAAGAATTTCTAAAATCAGCCTAATAGAACAAGAGATGGGAAAAAAGTGGTTTACACTTGATGAGACTGCACTGACAGCGTGATCAAACAAATGTTGCTAATTATGTTACAATATACTAGC
>CAZJHC010000116.1:0-10302 GCA_964545645.1 uncultured Saprospiraceae bacterium | reverse complement strand
ACATAGATGAATGCCGAACTCAATTCATCGGCCTTGCGAATACGCTCGTTGCTTGTCTCAGGCGTAATGAGAAAAGCCATCTTAATATCGTATTGTTCGAATAGGTCCGTATAATCACGCTCATAGATATACATTGGTAAATCAGGAATAATGAGACCATCTACTCCTGACTCTTGACAAGTAGCTAAAAATTGCTCAAATCCGTACTGGATCATTTGGTTATAATACCCCATTAAGATGATAGGCACTTCGGATAACTTGCGTGCCTCTTTGACCTGATCAAATAGGATTTTTAAAGTCATTCCATTCTTGAGGGCTTTGCTACTGCTATTCTGTATGGTCTCTCCGTCTGCCATTGGGTCAGAGTAAGGAACTCCTAATTCTATGAGGTCTACACCACATTGAGTCAGTGTATCTATGATGTTGACGGTATCATCAAGGTTTGGATGTCCTGCGGTAAAGTATATGTTTAAGATTTCAGTATTCTTATCACTGAAAAGCTTTGTCAATCTATTCATGAGGATATCTTGGTTTTACTCGCTAAGGCGCAAAGACGCCGAGCATTCATTCTTATGGTATATCTATTCATCTGTTCTATTTACTTAGCGAACTCTTCGACTTTGCGTGATATTCTCGCCATCTAAGAGTCGACTAAGCGTTTAGTATATTTATCTTAATGATCACTTTTATGTTCTCCTGTATCTCTATTGAGATAATCTGTAAATGTTGCAAGGTCTTTATCTCCTCTGCCAGATAGATTGATGATAACAATATCATCATCACTAAAACTCATTTTGCTGAGTATGGCAAATGCATGTGCCGTCTCCAGTGCTGGTATGATCCCTTCTATGCGTGATAGCTCCAGTGCTGCGGCAAGGGCTTCATCATCAGTTGCGCTATAAACCTCTGCTCTACCACTGGTGATTAGATGCGCATGCTGTGGCCCTATACCAGGGTAGTCGAGTCCTGCACTGATAGAGTAGGGCTCTATGATTTGTCCATCTTCTGTTTGCATCAGCAGTGTTTTGCTGCCATGGATGATGCCCATGGTACCAAGAACACTAGTCGCTGCGGATTCGCCCGTATCAATTCCTTTGCCTGCGGCCTCTACTGCAATTATCTTGACAGATGGATCGTCAAGGTAGTGATAGTAAGTCCCTGCTGCGTTGCTACCTCCGCCCACACAGGCGATGACATAATCGGGCAGCTCCGTTCCTTCTTTTTCCTTAAGTTGCCACCTCATCTCTTCACTGATGATGGATTGAAATCTGGCAACCATATCAGGATAGGGGTGGGGGCCTACTACTGAGCCGATGATATAATGAGTATCTATAGGATTGCTAATCCAATCTCTAATGGCTTCATTGGTGGCATCCTTGAGGGTCTGGCTACCTGATAGCGCTGGTCTGACTTCTGCGCCAAGCATTTTCATTCGGGCTACATTAGGCGCTTGTCTTGCGATATCTATCTTACCCATATAGACAATACACTTCATACCCATCAATGCACAGACTGTGGCAGTGGCTACGCCATGCTGTCCCGCACCCGTCTCAGCGATTATTCTTTTCTTGCCCAATCTCTGCGCTAGGAGTATCTGACCTATTGTATTATTAATCTTGTGCGCTCCTGTATGATTAAGATCCTCCCGCTTAAGATAGATCTTGCCACCATACATAGCAGAAAGTCGCTTGGCATAGTATAATGGACTTGGGCGTCCTACATAATCTTTGAGTAGATCCTGAAACTCCTTTTGAAAAGAAGACTCCGCCATGATACTTAAGTACTGCGTTTTAAGTCTTTCTATATTACTATGTAGCATCTCTGGGATAAAGGCTCCTCCAAACGCTCCATAAAATCCAGCCTCGTCAACTTGATAAGACATACTTTAGTTTTTTAATTCAGTTATAAAATCATCAACCTTGCTAACATGCTTCAATCCTGGTTCTATTTCAAACCGGCTATTGATATCTACTCCTATAAATAAAGGATGATCTATTGCCTTGATATTGTCCACATCATGAGGTCCGATTCCTCCCGCCAGCAGGAATGGAGTGTCCCCTTGATATTCCTTCAGTTTGGACCAATCGAACTTAGTACCTGACCCGCCAAAATTGATCGTCCTTGTATCAAACAAAAAATAATCCGAAAAAGAATAAGGTGCCGTGACATCAAAATCAAAATCTTCATCTACTCCAAATGCTTTGATTACTGGCCTGATTTGAGAAGCTTGCAAACAGAAGTCTACAGGCTCCTCACCGTGTAATTGAAAATAGTCTAATTGTGCTTCTACGGCATACTGTTGCAGCTCCCTCATAGAGGGATTTACAAAGACTCCGACCCTCTTTATATGACGATTAATAGTAATTGATATGTTATTGATAAATCTTTTAGAGCCCAAATAAAAGTTCAATCCTATCATATCTACATCGAGCTGAGAGATCTGTTTCAGATTTTTTTGTCGATTTATACCACAAACTTTAATTAATACATCACTCATAATGGTTATTTGTACTTAATTACCGTCATTAATCATATTACGAAAAATATTTATTGATCATTTAACTATATGTTTTCTACCTATTAGCGCAGATGATTCTTCTAAGAACTCCTTAAATCCAAGTTCAGGGTGTTCATATCTCATGAAATGTTCGCCAATGAGGAAGCCTCTAAATCCATATTGATACAACATAGCAACGGTAGCGGGTTGACTCAAGCCGCTTTCTGCGATCTTAGGAACTTCTGCCGGTAGCTGATCAAATAGTTTCATAGATCTCTCATAATCGACAGTAAAAGATTTTAGGTCTCTGTTGTTGACGCCCACTATAGTTACCGAATCATAAAACTTTACAAGTTGATCCGCAGAATGCAGTTCGAGCAATACTTCGAGACCTAACGATCTAGCTAAATCTGTGTAGCTCTTGACCTGCTCCGCAGTCAGTATTTCGGCTATTAACAATATGATGTCTGCTCCTAATGCTTTAGCTTCGACGATTTGATATTCATCTATGATGAACTCTTTTCGCAGTAGTGGAGTCTCCGGCAATGCAGCTCTTACTTGAGTCAAGTACTGATCATGGCCTCCAAAGAAAAACTCATCCGTTAAGATAGAAATAGCAGAGGCCCCATGAGAGGCATATCCTCTAGTAACTTGTACTAGGTCTGCATTGAGATTAATAGCACTTTTGGAAGGTGACTTTCTCTTAAACTCTGCAATGATATGAACTTGAGGATGGTATTTTATCCTAGAAAGTAATGAATTGCCCTGCCGTTCAAAATATGAAGATCCCTCTAAATCCTTAGTCGTAGTCAGATCTTTTCTCTTAGCAATTTCTCGATGCTTATGTGCTACTATCTTATCTAATATATGCACCTTGATCTATTTAGCGCTATTTAAAAAATTACTCAACATAGTATCACCATCTGGCGTTAATATAGATTCTGGATGAAACTGCACGCCATATAGATCATAGTGCGCATGCCTGATGCCCATGACCTCATGAGTATCATCAACACAAGTAACGATTAGTTCCGGCGGCATGGTGTTCTTGTCTATCACCCAGGAATGATAGCGTCCTGCGAGAAACGTTGGATTGATATTATCAAAGAGGTGACAATTCTCCAATGACTGAAATGGGGTTTGCACCCCATGATACACTTCATCAAGGTTCCTAAGGCTTGCACCATATACTTCACCTATGGCTTGCTGTCCCAGACAAACTCCAAGAATCTTTTTAGTCGGAGCGAATGTCCTGATGATTTTCTTTAGGTCTCCAGCTTCGTCAGGGATACCGGGCCCTGGAGATAATATGATGTAATCGAAATGATCTATATAATCCATCTCGACTACATCGTTTCTATGGACTTCAATGGATTGATTGAGTAACCCCTGCACTGAATGCACCAGATTGTAGGTAAACGAATCGTAGTTGTCTATAACTATTACTTTATGCATATCTCTATATCTTTTCAGCTAATTCAATAGCTTTCTTAAGTGCTGCTAACTTGTTATTTACCTCTTGTAGCTCGCTTTGTTCGTCAGATTTAATGACAATCCCTGCTCCTGCTTGCCTTGTGAGTACTTGATCTTTGCTTAAGAATGATCGTATCACAATAGCATGATTAAGGTCTCCATTGAAATGTATGAGTCCAATACCTCCACCATAAAAAGATCTGCCATGTGGTTCATATTGATCGATCAGTTCCATAGCTCTAATCTTTGGAGCTCCCGAGAGCGTACCCGCAGGGAAGGTATCCCCGAAGATTCTATAATTCTTGGCATTCTCATCGAGCTTACCAGTCACCTTTGAGACAAGGTGGATGACATGACTAAAGTATTGCACCTCTTTATACTTGTCTACAGTGACATCAGAGGTATTACGACTCAGGTCGTTGCGAGCTAAATCCACGAGCATCACATGCTCTGAGGTTTCTTTAGGGTCGTTGGACAGTTTTTCTGCCAGAGCCGCATCTCCTATTTTGGTACCTGTACGTCTAAAGGTTCCAGCAATGGGGTGGATCTCTGCTCTACCATTCTTGATCACTAATTGTGCCTCCGGAGAGGATCCAAATATTCTGAACTCCCCATAGTCAAAAAAGAACAAATATGGACTTGGGTTGACACTGCGTAATGCTCTATAGAGGTTGATATCATCACCAGTATACTCCGAATGAAACTTACGAGACAACACGATCTGAAAGACATCTCCTCTCTGGCAATGGTTCTTGCCTTGGCCTACCATCTGAATATAGTCTTCATCACTCATATTAGAGTATTCCCTTCCGATAGAAAACGGGGCCACTGGCTCTGCCGTTAAGGTCATGATCTTTTTGATATCTTCAATGTTACTCGTCTGGCCCTCTGGCGTATGATCGATGATCCGAATCGTATCATGAAAATGATCTACCACAATCATATTGCGATAGAAATCATAACGCAGTTCAGGAATATCCTCGGATCGCTTACTATTATCGAGCTTAACATCCTCAAAATAAGCCACACTGTTATAACCAGAATAACCAACAAGAGCAGATTCACCATCGCCAGCGCCTTCAATATCAATACTATCAATGAATGATTTGATCTCGTCGGCGATATCAAACTGTGTCTTTACATTATCATAGACATACAGGTGGCCCTTGTCTACCTTGAAAGTGGCCAAACAATTAAAACATAGATAAGATTTGCTATCTCGTTTGCTATTATAGGCTGAACTCTCCAGCAACATGACCTGACCATAGGCCGATCGTAACTTGAGTAACAAGCTTACAGGAGTATTGAGGTCCTCGATCAATTGTTCTTCGTTGTACTGTAAGTTCATTGTGCGATATATAAATGAAAACGGCCTGTCGGAATTTAATCGACAAGCCGTTTATATGTTAACATGGTTGTTGAAGATTATTCCTTCCTTGGATCATTTACCTCAAGCCACCACTGAAAATTCATTTCTAATAATTTAGCTTCAAATAAAAAGAGTTATTTAGATATAAACAATTAATTGCCCTTCTTCTTTTTGAAGATGTCAATTTTAATTTTGTCTTTTAGCTCACTTATTCGATCTTTTTGCCCTTTAAAAATATCTTCTAATGCGCCTGGCAGAGAATCAATAGATCCTATTTTTAGGGAGTCAATGATATCCTCGACTTGTTCTGCAACTTCTATTTTACTGCTATCAAACTGTCCTTCCAGTATATCTTGTACTGAGTCTTTTTGTACTAATACTTGATCTTTGAGGCTATCGATGCTGTTGACTACTGTAGTCTTAATATAATTGAGGGTATCCTCGATGGTCGTTTCCAATTCTTGTTTTTTATCCTCAACAGTCTCGATAATGGCATCTTTGATACTTTCCGTCACGCCATTATTGCTGAGGGATATATCTTTTAAGCTTAGTTTAGGGCGTCCTAATTTCCCCGAGAGGTGTGCCTCTATGTTGACGATAACATCATCGCCAAATCCTTGTAGTTTTTCAGATAATCTGCCAACCTTTGATATCACATTCATTACTTGATCTATTTGCAATAATGATTTAGGCAAACTCATGGTAACTTGATAGTTCAGGTCTTGATCAATACTGTGACTGCCACTGTATGATAATTGAATATCCCCTTTTTGGAGATCTATTTGCTTAATAATGACCTTACCATCTTCAATCAGGAAGTATCTTTCAAAATTATCTAATGCCCATCGCTGATCTTTGACTGGAGATTTAATAAAGGTCAAAAAAGTATCAATAGGAGCGAATCCATTAATAGCCCCATTCTGGGTTTGTATCTGACCGAAGGCACTCAAGCTGTTCAGGTCTGGCAAGTAATTATGATCGATTTTAGATTTCCATTGGAGCGTACCACTATAATCACCCTCGAGATACTGACTAAATGGGATCAACTTATTGAAAAATCCAAGTTGTGAGGCCGTGCTTTTGAATGAGACTGCATTGAGGTCAATATTGAGCTCAACAGCAGCTGTATCATTGATATAATCATCATAGCTTCCTTTAAACGTAATATGTCCATCAAGGATGTCTGCATCCTGGCTAAATACTAAGGTCCCATCCTCAAGACTCATATTGCCGAGGGCTTTACTTATGTCCACTTTATAAAAGCTAAGCTGCGGAAAATCATAATTTATTTCAAGGTCTAAATTAGTAGGCAAAAGGCTGGTCATAGCCATTTCATCATCGCTTTCAGACATAAGGCTATTTAGATCCATACGAGGGCTTGAAATATCCAGCATACCTGAAAGCGTATCATTGTTCACACCGTACTGAATAAGGCCATTCAAATCACCATGAATTTGTAGAGGATTACCATTGAGGCTCTCTATCTCTATATTAATAGTACTTCGATCATCAGTCAGTAGTCCTTTGGCTTCTATATCCTTAATCAGGTACTCACCATAAGTGATGCTTTTAACAGATATGTCTGTCTCCATGTTAACGGACGGGATACTGTAATCGTTATACTCAACAAGTGATACATTGGTGTCACTAAGGGGCATGATTATCTCATCAATATCGATCACAGCCTTTCCGTCGGTCTGATCATCAAAATGGGCAAGAGAAAGAGGTTCTTTCAGGTGTATCTCAGCATTTACGCCCTTATAGCCTGCCCAATGTAAGCCAGACACTTGCAGCAATAACTCTTCTTGGTTACCATCGATAATTCCTCGCTCGATTTGATAGTCACTTTCTGAAGTAGTGTATTTAATCTTATCAAATTGACCATTTACACTAAATATCGGATTTTCCCCTCCCATAATGCCCAAGGATTCATCAAGTCCAGTATTGATCTTTACATCATAACTTCCACGTCCTGACAATCTATCTTCAGATGGTAGTTGTAGCGCCCGGCCAAAACTATCAAAATCAATATCCATCTTGGATGTAAGGTCTATTTTATAGCCTGTACCCATGTTTTCTACAAGCCCTGAACCAGTGATATAACTATCAGCGCTTTGAAGATGTAGGTCTGTGATATAGACTTCGGAGAACGATGTGTTTCCTGCCTCGTTCTTAAGAGATATGTTCATGTTTATCTTGTCAATGCGTTGAGGTAAGTTAGGGTAATCGATTGACCCATCAGCAACGATCAAGGAAATGTCATACTTAGGATAATCCCAACTACTATATCCGGTCATTGTACCTCGTAGCTGGTAGGTACCTGATGATCTTAGCTTTTCATACTGATTAGCATAAATAACATTCATCAGTGAGGCTATCCTCTTGACATCAGTCTCTGGCGAGTCGAACGATAGGTCATACTGTAGCTTATCAAGAGAGAGAGAACCGTTGACACTGATGGGCAAGTCATTGAGAGTAACTTGGAGATCATCCAAGGTCATTACACTATACTCCTCTACGAGGTGGATCATTCCTTGACTCTGTAAGTTGATATGATCGTTAAAGGCACCTAAGTTCAAAACAGCAGACAAATCTATCCCCAAGTCTATTTCATCATCCATGTAACTAATTGTGCCGGAGGCACTTAGGCCCTTAATTCTATTATAACTAAGTTGCTTGAGGTCATTATGAGCTATATCAACTTGCTCAATCTCATATTTATGCAGCACAACTGCTACAGGAGCAGACCCTTGTGTAGTTGGATTGGCAGTGATCATATAGTTATTGCCTCCGTCAGACCTTTCGATAAGGTTGAGGGCTCCGTTTTTCATGATGATTTTTTCTATTTCATTGGCTCCATTAGAGGATAGAGCATGTACTATATTTAAGCGTATGGCCATCATCTCTAATGTCAAGAGTGCTGGCTCCTTCGCTGACCCATCATGAATCAATATATTGTTGAGTTCTATACCGATATAAGGTAGTGAACTTAAGAATGTAACATCTGATGATTGATAGTCAAGTGGCGTGATCAAGCTTTGATTGATCGCATCGACTGCCTGTCTAACCAGCTTGTCCTTGTTAAACTCTATATAGAGCGCAGAAGCGAATACACAGACCAAAATGAAAACAATAAATCGAAGTATCCACTTAATCATAGTTAGATTAGTTCTTGATGTATATGACGTAATAATTGTCAATATGTTTCTTAAGAAATATCTATAACGTTACTATATCGGTTATATCTTGTGTGAAAACATTAGACTTTGTCAAGTAGTCCTCAGCCCAAATTATTGACTATAGACCAATTAAGTGTCTCGTTTACCAATGGTCAACAAACTACTCATGCGGTCAAAGACGCCTCTCTGATACTCAGAAAAGGGGAATGTCTCGGAATCGTAGGTGAATCTGGTTCGGGCAAATCAGTAACGAGCCTTTCTATCCTCAATCTGATCGCTGTTAACTCCAAGTCTACTACCCATGGTACGATCAAGTGGCAATCAAACGGCCAAGAGATTGACCTCTTAACATTATCTGAGCAAGAGTTGTCCCACATACGGGGCAACAAAATTTCGATGGTTTTTCAAGAACCTATGAGCTCCCTCAATCCAGTCAAACGATGCGGATGGCAAATAGCCGAAGTACTGAAAATCCATAACATACAAGTGGCAGACACCAGGGCGCATATCCATGAACTACTAAGATCCGTTCAGCTACATGACCCGGCAAGGGTTTATGATTCTTATCCCCATGAGTTAAGCGGAGGACAACTGCAGCGAGTCAATATTGCTATGGCCTTAGCTGGCAACCCAGAGATTCTTATTTGTGATGAGCCCACTACCGCACTGGATGTAACCATCCAAAAAAAGATAATACTATTGCTCAAAGAAATAGTAGAGGACCGAAATATCGCCATGATATTTGTGTGTCATGACTTGGATTTAGTAGGAGATTTATGCGATAGGGTCGTGGTCATGTACCAAGGAGACATAGTAGAACAAGGGACATTGCCTGATGTATTTGTGAGTCCGAACCATCGTTATACAAAAGCTTTGTTAGCATGTAGAACCAAACCATCGTACAGATCGCTCATACTGCCGACAGTCAAAGAAATCTTAGAAGATTCTTATCTGAAGCAGCATCGTGTTCGAACTAATCTTCCATCAGATTCCGTAGCTATCCGTGTGACGAACCTAACCATCCAGTATCGCACTAATCCGTTGGCCATATTTGAGAAAAAGAAATTCTTTAAGGCAGTTAATGACGTCTCCTTTGACTTAATCGAAGGCTCTGTCCTCGGCATAGTCGGCGAGTCAGGTTCTGGAAAATCTACGGTAGCTAAATGCATCAGTGGTGTCATAGACAAAGCATCTGGCGATATCAGCTATCAAGGACAATCGATAAGTAAAGAAGCTTTCGCTACTAATGCACCTTTGAGACGCAAGATTCAAATCATTTTTCAAGATCCTTACAGTTCTCTAAACCCAAGAATGACGATTGGAAAGGCACTTCTTGAGCCGATTAAATATCATAAACTACACCGAGGATATGAAGAACAGCGGGTAATAGAACTATTGACACAAGTCGGCCTTGATAAGAATTATTGTGATCGTTATCCTCATCAACTATCAGGAGGGCAACGACAAAGGGTGTGTATCGCTCGTGCATTAGCAGTAGAACCAGAGGTACTCATCTGTGATGAGAGCGTCTCTGCCCTCGATGTCTCTGTACAAGCTCAAATCCTCAATCTACTCGACACCATAAAAACAACCAATAACCTCAGCATTATATTTATCAGTCATGATCTAGCGGTTATACATTATATCAGTGATCAGATCATTGTTATGAAAGAGGGGGCTATAGTAGAGTCGGGTAGTGCGGATGACATTATCAAGCGACCAGTCATGGATTATACCAAGGAGCTCGTCGATAGCATACCACAATCAATATAATTTAACTATTC